>CAZLZY010000090.1:0-8451 GCA_964564075.1 uncultured Spirochaetales bacterium | reverse complement strand
GCTGCGATGAAGGCATCTCCGTAGCAGGCTCCAAGCTTCTGCTTAAGAATCACCTGTGTACAGCCTGTGATGTTCGAAACGCACTGCATGAGGGCTTCGCTTGAAGCTCCTCCACCGATAGCTATGATCCTCTTTGCCTGTTCTCCCTCAGCTTTCAGCACCTCTAGATTATGACGGATACCGAAACCTATCGATTCTAGGAGTGCCTGGTAGATGTCACCAGGGGTGCTCCCCAGAGTCAGTCCGAAGAGAACTCCTTTCGCCTTTGCATTGAACAGCGGTGTTCTCTCTCCTGCAAAGTAGGGCAGCAGTAGTATACCATTAGCCCCGTAGGTAGAGCGTTCAGCTAGCGCTTCCCACTCCTCGTAGCTTCTTCCCGGGAAGGTCTCGAGAAACCAGGAGAAGAGAGATCCTACCGTGGACATACCGCCGGTAAGCACAGTCTCTCCGGGGGAGAGGTAATGGGCGGCCCAGAAGGATGAGACCGGTCTCAGCTCATTCGTCTTCATGATGAAGAAATTGCTACTGCCATACATCATCATCATGTCACCAGGATCTTTGATCCCTGCGGCCAGTGCTTCTGCTGCTGCATCGGCTGTTCCCGTCATAACGGGAATTCCCTCAGGCAGGCCGGTCTCCTGTGCTGCTTTTCTGGTGATGTGTCCACAGACCGAAGAGCTCCAGAGAAGTTCTGGAAGCAAATCCATCCTACAGACCTTCTTCTCATAGGTCGCATCCCAGGCAGCCGTGTGAATATTGAACAGCGGTGCATAGCCGATAGCATTGTAGATGTCGAGGGTGTAGTTTCCCGTTAGCCGGTAGTTCACATATCCGGTAGCTGTGAGCATCTTATGGGTCTTCTCAAAGATCTCAGGTTCATGTTTCCAGATCCAGAGGATTTTTGGACAGCAGGACTGCGATGAGAGGTTCTGTCCGGTGATGCTGAAGATCTCTTCTTTCCCGACAGCCTCATTGATCTCGCTGATCTCCTCTTCTGCCCGGGTATCGATCCCGTAGAGTATACCGGCTCTCAGAGGCTTGCCCTTTTTATCTACAGGAAGTACACAGGGCGCTATAGCGCTGCAGCAGAGACCCTTGACGGAATACTGGTCTGGAAGGTTGGAAAGAAGCTGCTGAGAGATCTCAGTGACATCCTTCCACCAGATCTCATCGGCATCCTGTTCATACCATCCAGGAAATGGAGATGAGACGGTGTGGGCTCTGACCGTCTGACAGAGCACTTTCCCCTGTGCATCAGTGACCACACCCTTTGCAGAACCCGTCCCGATATCTATTCCCATGAAGCAGGGGATCTCTCTCATAAGAGTATCTCCCCGCCTGCAATGATCACCCTGCCGTCAAGCAGGACTTTACCTTCGTTTCTTAGGTCCTTTATGATATCCCAATGGATCGAGGAGGTGTTTAGCCCTCCACATTCAGGGTAGGCTCTTCCAAGTGCAATATGAATGGTACCGAAGATCTTCTCATCGAGGAGAATATCGTTGCAGAAACGGTTTAGCCCCGCATTGGTCCCGAAGGCGAACTCTCCAATGAGAGAGGCACCCGGATCTTTGTTGATGATCGACTGGAAGAACTCACTCTCGGTATCGGATCGGGCATGGATCAACTTGCCCTCTTTCCAGGTAAGGGAGATGCCATGCACCAGACGACCTCCGAGAACTCCTGGGTTCTTGAACTTGATCGTACCGTTTATCGTGCTCGTGATCGGGGCTGTTGCGATCTCCCCGTCGGGCATATTGTTCTTTCCGGCAAACGGTACCCAGGTTCTCCCTGCAACTGAGAAGCTCAAGTCCGTATCATCTGATACGATACGGATCTCTTTTCCCTTCGCAAGTCTCTCTGCCCAGGTATCCCATAGTTCGTTCTCCTTCTTCCAGTCGAGGAAGCAGGAGGAGAAGAACATCTTCTCGATCTCATCCATGCTGCTGTGAGCCTGCTGAGCAAAGGATTCGTTGGGGACTCTGACAAGGCACCATCGAGTCTTCTCCCATCTCTGAGAGGAGACTACTCCCATGGCTGACTGATTCGCAGCGAGCTTGTCAGCAGGGATTTCGCTCAGTTCATAGAGATTATGAGCACCTCTGAGGCCCAGATAGACATCTGCCCATTCTATTCCCCAGAGCTCCATCTCAGGAACCCATGCAATCTGTTCATCACTGCCGTAGGCAAGAAATGAACGTCTCAGGCTCTCTGAGAGCATCTGAATCTGGGGATACCCTCCAGCCCTGATTACTTCAGCATAGACTGCCTGTGCGAGGGGGAAGGTCTCCGGTTCTATCATGGCGATCATGACCTTCTCTCCCTTCTGTACGGAGGTAGAGTAGTGAACCAGTATGTGTGCCAGTTTTTCCCAACGTATATCCATGTGCTCCTCCTAGGACCTGACGCTCTTTACCGCATCCATGAACTCTTTGACTCGTTTCACATCAACTTCATTGTAGAAATCACCGTCTCGTTTGAAGGTAGTGGCGGTGACTGTACCATCTGCTATGGCGAGCTGCTCTTTGACATTGGAGAGGTTGACTCCCGTATTGGCAAAGACCGGTGTGTCTCCTGCAGCATCTTTTACGGTCTTCAGGACCGATGCATCGGTTTCAGCACCTGCAGTCAGTCCTGATACGCATAGAGCATCGGGCTTGTTGTTGAAGATGGTTGAACGTGCGATATCTGTGATGGTACGTCCTCCGAGATATGCTGCAGCTTCCGGGACGATATTGAAGAGAAGTCGTACATGATCTCCTCCCACATGGTTGCGGTGTCTGATGACCTTGCCGCAGTTGGTATTCCAGAGGCCGAAATCACTGGCATAGACGCCGGTGAAGATCTCTCTGACAAAGAGTGCATCGGTAGCTACTGCGAGGTCGATCGATGCTGTGGGATCCCAGAGTACATTCACTCCGTAGGGGATGGTGATCTCCCTCTTCAGTTCTCCAATGATCCTGGCCATGGCGGTGTAGGTCACTGGTTCCACTTCGGTGAGATAGGGGAGACTGAACTCGTTTGAGAACATGACTCCGTCTACACCTCCCTCCTGGAGTGCGAGCAGATCTTTACGAGCCGCTTCAATGACATAGGCCATGCCCTTCTCTTTATTATAACTGGGATCTCCAGGCAGTGCCTGCAGATGGCACATAGCTATTACGGGTTTCTTTACGGAAAACATCTCTTGTAGCCAATTCATACTAGTTACTCCTTATTCCTGCTGTGCACAGCACAGCTCTATATGATTTTCATTAAGCGCCGTATGCAGCTTTGCATCGGGCTCCCTATCGGTGATGAGAATATCTATATCTTCTAATGGACAGATCCTTGAGAAAGCGGTCTTCTCAAATTTGTCCGAAGTTACGAGCGCAATGGTCTTCTTTGCATGTGATTGAATTATCTGTTTTATGGCGGCATCCTCTACAATATATTCGGTGAGGCCCGTTTCCTCGCTGATTCCTGCGGGGGAGAGGAAGAAGGTGTCGAAGTAGAGCTGCTCGAAGAACTGACGTGAGAACTCTCCCACTAAAGATCCTTCTCCATGTCTGAGTATACCGCCCGATACGAGGACCTTGATGCCGGGGTGGTCGCAGAAGAGCATGGCGGTATGGATACTTGGGGTTATGACGGTAATATGGTTGAGCTTGAGGAGCTCTATGGCTAATGCTATGGAGGTGGTTCCTGAATCGATGACGATGGTATCGCCCTCTGATATGAACTTTACTGCCTCTCTGGCTATGAGCTTCTTCTCATGTGAGTATTTGGTCTGTCTCAGGCTGAATGGTGGTTCATAGGACCTGCTGACCTCTTTGACGGCGCCTCCATGGGTTCTTCGGAGCAGGCCGATCTTCTCGAGTTCTGAAAGGTCTCTTCTCACAGTCATCTCTGAGACATCGAACTCTTTTGCAAGTTCACTGACCTTCACGAGTGCTTCGGTATCGATCAACTGCTGAATGACCTGCTTTCTCTTTTCTGAACTGCTCATGTAGCCTCTCTGTTAATAATTGTTTATACGAACATAAAAGATGTTCGTATAAACAATATGTCAGATTAAGAGCTTTGTCCAGCCTTTTGTAGGTCTTCGAGAGACATTCCTCGTTTTTCGGCCTCTCTCAGGATGATCTCCACGGTCCAAGCGGAAGCATCAGCTACCACTCCAGTACATTTGTCTGTATGTGCACCATCTTCATTGAACTGCTTCTTATCATCAGTATCGAGCAGGTCATAGGTTCTTCCGAAGATCTCCTGATGGATCTCCTTACAGATGACGCTCTTATATTTCTCTTCTATCTTCTCCTGCAGTTCTCGGGTGAGTCTGAAAGAGGTGTACTTGAAATCATCATCTGAATCAAAGAAGGCTCTTCGTCTGCCGAAGATAAGACTGATCATCATGGAACCTCCGGAGAATCCTCCGCAGGAGCCACAGCAGAGGAGGCCTCCGCCTGAGGCGAGGGAACTCGCAGCGCGAAATACCACGTCATTCTGTATGGACAGCGCATCCTGCACTGCTGCGACGGTGCACTGAGCACACCCTCTGTAAGTCTTCTCATAGGTGAACCCGTAGTCGTAAGCTTGTTGTATTAGTGTATTATTCATATTCTTCAGTATAGATCCATTGGGGTCTATTGTCTATTAACAATGTAAAGAAAAAGATTAAAATATTTACAAATGTAAAATATGTGATATACTGAAACAAACAATGAGGAGATAAGTGATGATTGAGATTTGTGCTTCGCTACTAGCGGCGAATCATGCACATATAGCCAGAGATGCTGCTGCTGTTGAAAGCTGTGGTATCAATAGATTTCATTTTGATGTATGTGATGGGCACTATACCCAGAATATCATATTTGGAGATCAACTTGTCAGAGAAATGCGTAACGTATCGAATTCCTACTTTGATGTGCATCTGGCCGTCTACCATATGGAATCGATCCTGGGCAGCTTCATAGATTGCGGTGCCGATATGATCAACCTGCAGTATGAGAGTTGTGAAGATCTGAAGGGGTGCATGGAAAGAGTTCATACACATGCTATGGACGTGAGTCTCTGCATAGTTCCGGGAACCTCAATAGAGGAGTTGATGCCCTATTTTGACAAGATAGAGGCTATCAATGTTCTAGCGGTAAATCCGGGAATCGGCGGGCAGGAGTTTCAGCCGAGAGTGCTGAGGAAGCTAGAGCAGCTAGCAGCACTGAAAGAACAGAACGGCTACACCTGGAAGATCTCGGTAGATGGAGGGGTGAATACGCAGACTCTGGCCGATGTGATTGATGCCGGGGCTGATATAGCGATCATGGGAAGCGGTATGTTTGCCGGTTCCCTAGAAGAGAATATAGAGAAGATCAATAACATCATGCAGCAAAGGAGACACGAGTGATGACTAAATATGTTTTGGGGATCGATTCAGGAACGGAGAGTATTCGAACTGGTATCTATGATGAGAAGGGAACCTGTGTAAGTTTCGGGATCAGTGAGAATACCAACATTCATCAGCAGCCCGGCTGGGGCGAGCAGAGCGTGATACAGTGGGATAGGTCCATGCTTGAATCTATCCAGAGAGCCTTTGAGGGGTGCAGTGTTACTCCCGACCAGATCGAAGGGGTCGGACTTGACGGAACGAGCTGTACGGTCATTCATCTCGATAAAGAGGGAAAGCCTCTGAGAGATGCCATCATGTGGATGGATATAAGAGCTGCCAAAGAGGCAGATGAGATCGCCGCTTGCGGTGACCCGGCTCTTAAGTATGTCGGGAACAGTAAGGTTTCGGCAGAGTGGTTTCCCTGTAAGAATCTCTGGGTCAAGAGACATCAGAGAGACATTTACGATCAGGCTCATACGATCTTTGAACATACCGACTGGATGGCCTACTGGCTTACCGGTGAGATCACGGCAAATATAAACACCGTCTCTATCAGGTGGTTCTACAACTGCAAAGAGGGCGGACTTCCCGTCTCTCTCTATAAGAAGATCGGACTGGGCGACATCCTTGAGAAACTTCCCACGCGTATAGTCAATATCGGGGAAGTGATCGGTGGGTTAAGCGAAGAAGTTGCGAAGATGACTGGCTTGAGAGCAGGGATCCCTGTAGCCGGAGGCGGCGCAGATGCCTATATGGGTGTGATCGGGGTTAATGCCCTGAAGCCCGGAAAACTTGCCTTGATCACCGGTTCTTCTCAGCTCCATATCGGTATGACCGAGCAGGAGCTCCATGCAAAGGGTATCTTCGGAACCTTCCCAAGCGCCATCATACCAGGAATGGAAGTTGTAGAGGCAGGACAGATCTCAACAGGTTCGATCCTGAAATGGTTTGTCTCAGAATTCGTCAATGAAAAGCTCACCTCAGAGGCCAAAGAACGAGGTATCTCCATCTATCAGCTGATGGATGAGAAGGCTGCATTACTACCTCCAGGGTCTGAAGGGCTGATAGTGCTTGAGCACTGGCAGGGAAACAGAACACCTTGGGTTGATGCGAACAGCAGAGGGGTGATCAGAGGTCTTACCTTGAAGCATACCCCTGCTCATATGTTCAGAGCCATCATGGAGGGTGTGGTCTACGGTACACAGGTGATCCTGAAGACGATGGAAGAGGGCGGAGTCTTTATTGATGAGATCATCGCCTGTGGAGGAGCTGTACAGTCTCCTCTCTGGATGCAGATCCATGCCGATGTAATTGGAAAGAAGATCACCATCCCAAAGGAACAGCAGGCTGTATCACTCGGATCTGCTATTGCAGGAACGGTGGGGGCTGGCATCTATCCTGATCTGGTCACGGCTGCCGATAAGATGGTCAGTGTGGCGAAGGTCATTGAACCTGATATGGAGAAACATGAAATGTATAAGAAGTATGTAGAGCAGTACATCAAGACCTATGAACACCTGAAGGATGACTCTAAAGAACTAGTAGATATTCTCAATAGGGGGGAATAATGAAACATATAGCAATCATTGGAACAGGGATCATGGGTACCGGAATGGGTATGACATTGATCAAAGAGGGGTACACGGTTACCTGTTGGAACAGAACGGAAGCGAATGCGCAGAGGCTCAAAGAAGCGGGAGCGACCTATAAGAGCACTCCAGCAGAAGCATCAGCTGGTGCTGATGCGGTGATCATGATGATGTGGAATAAGGAAGCGTTAGATGCGGTACTCCTGGGAGAGAACGGGCTTTTCAATAACGCAGAGAAGGATCAGATATTTATCGATATGAGCACCCAACTCCCTGAGACAGGGGTCTGGGAAGCAAATGAGTTTGCAAAGAGAGGTGCAGAATTCATAGATGCACCGGTTCATGGTACGAAGGGCGAAGCGAATGACGGTGGCCTTTGGATCATAGCAGGCGGAAAGAGAGATATCTATGATAAGATAGATCCCATCTTATCATGTGTCGGAGAGTCTCATCACTATATGGGAACTCACGGAAAGGGGTTTGCCTCCAAGCTCTGTGGAAACCATCTGGTCTCTACGATCGTTGCAGCACTCTGTGAATCTATGGTACTTGCTGCTAAGGCGGACATTGACCCTGAAGAGATCCTGAAGGTCTGGATGGAATCTGATTTTCGCTCCCCGGTTGTTGATGGGGTGGGACACTCGATCATAAACCGGGACTTTGATGTCTCCTTCCACCTGCGAACTATGGTGAAGGATACCGAGCTGATCAGGAACTTCTCTGAAACTGTCGAGGTCCCTGTACTGATTGCCAATACGGTACATGAGATCAACAAGATCGGATTGAATATGGGTCTTGGAGAGGAGAATGCCTCAGCTGTCGTTAAGGTATTTGAACATATGGCGGGATGTAAGGTAGAGAAGAGGTAGACAGTAGAGAGATAGGAAGAGAGGAGTAGGCAGATCATAAGAGCTGCTGAGTCTCTTCTCTCTGTTTCTCAGATAGTACTATACCGATTCTGGATCGCTACTGTCTCAGTTGGGTAACTGATTGTATTTGCCCTATGAGACATAAGGTGATATTGTATCTATACTAAATTCGGGATACAGGGTAGCACTAAGGAGCATGAAGTGGGAAGAAGCAGAGATTATCTTATATCATTAGCGAGAGCCTATTATATAGATGAAAAGTCACAGAAAGAGATAGCCAGGGAGTTTGGTCTGTCTCGTCCGACTGTTTCCAAAATTCTCAAAGAATGCAAAGAGACTGGTATTGTAGAGATTCGTGTGCAGGATGGTTCTCCCCGAACCACGGCACTAGGTGAACAGATTGAGAAGAAGTACGGACTCTCCCGTGTTATCGTGATCCCTTCTGACCATGATGATGTCTCTGTGGTGAATAAGGCCGGTCATGAAGCTGCAGCTCTTACCAACTCAATGATGAGTGACGGTCTTCAGATTGGTATTGCATGGGGTGCAACGCTATACCAACTGGTTCAGCAGTTGCCGAGTAAACGCTTTGACGGTGTGAAGATCGTTCAGCTTATGGGCGGTTACG
>CAZLZY010000089.1:0-8471 GCA_964564075.1 uncultured Spirochaetales bacterium | reverse complement strand
ACAACACCATGCTTCTCGAAGTCCATTCTCCATCATTCAATGATACGAGGAATGATATCATACCCTTCAGTGAGTTGATAAAATCACCTGAACATATTCACACGTTCACAATCACACCGATCTCTTTATGGAATGCTGCTTCAGCAGGTATAACATCAGAAACGATCATTGAACGATTATCTCACTGGTCAAAGTATCCAGTTCCAGATAATGTCAAATTCACTATTGTTGATATAATCTCCCGCTTCGGTTCAATTATCCTCTATCCAGTGGTTGATGAACCTGAACTCTTCTTCCTACACATAACAGAACATAAGATATTTCAGGAGATCATGCACCGAAAAGCGATCATGGAATATCTGACGATACATAAAGACGGCTTCTTCTTGAATTCCTATAATCGAGGTACGGTAAAGCTCCTTCTGATAAAACTCGGGTATCCAGTAGATGACAGAATACCGCTAAAAGTAGGTGATCCAATCGAATTATCCTTAAGGGATACTACGATCTCTGGGTATCCTTTCATCTTAAGGTATTACCAAGAAGAGGCTAAAGATGCTATTTTAGGGGATGGAAAGCCGGGCACAGGCTACGGTACGATAGTTCTCCCTTGTGGTTCAGGAAAGACCATCGTAGGTATAAATGTAATCCATGCACTCAAGACAAAAACCCTGATCCTTACGACAAATGTCGCTGCAGTACATCAATGGATCAATGAATTGATAGATAAGACAACACTGACTCGAGATGATGTCGGAGAATATTCAGGTGACAGGAAGGTCATTAGAGATATCACGGTCTGTACCTATCAGATATTGACCTGGAGAAAGGATAAAGTCAGTGATTTCCCTCATTTCTCAATCTTCAAAGACCATAATTGGGGTCTTGTCATCTATGATGAGGTCCATATGCTACCGGCACCAGTCTTCAAGGTAACTGCAGAGATACAATCTATGCACCGTGTCGGTCTAACAGCAACTCTTGTACGGGAAGATAATCGGGAAGATGAAGTATTTTCTCTAGTAGGCCCCAAACGATATGATATTCCTTGGAGAGAACTTGAACAGAAGGGATGGATCGCAGAGGCTCACTGTTATGAGATACGTATTCCCTTAGATGAATCTCTCGATATTGATTATGCTATCGGTTCAAAACGTGAGAAGTTCAGGATCGCATCTGAGAACCCACTAAAGAAACCGGTCATAAAACAGCTGATAAACAATCATAAAGATGAGTTTATCCTGATCATTGGACAATACTTAACTCAATTGTACGAACTTGCGAAGGTTCTTGATGTACCGGTAATCACCGGGTCAACACCTAATAAGAGACGTGATGAGCTCTTCAACGAATTTAGAGCGGGAAAACAAAAGATCTTGATCGTCTCAAAAGTAGCGAACTTTGCGATTGACCTCCCAGATGCCTCAGTCGCAATCCAGATTTCTGGTACATTCGGCTCTAGGCAGGAAGAGGCTCAAAGACTCGGAAGAGTACTCCGTCCCAAGAAACAGGGATCTCACTTCTATTCTTTAGTGACAAGATACTCTGTTGAAGAGGAGTTTGCATCAAATAGACAAAGATTTTTGACTGAACAAGGTTATAAATATCATATAGAAATGTGGGATTAACAAATGGCAGATTATACTTATTGGACTGATGCACTCTATTCACTTGATGATGATTCGTTCCTATCGATCATGAGAAACTATCTTGGTCCTATCAAGACCCCGTTTAACAAACAGGATCTGATCAAGAAATTGACTTCGTTCCTTTCTCAGGATAAGATCACAGAGAGAATACTCTCTTTGATAAACGAACAGGAACGTTCTGTACTTAATGCAATCTATTTCCTGAATAGCCCCTCGGTAGATGATATCTATCAATTCTTTGGTAAGAATATTCAATTCTACATTATTCAGCAAACTATCATAAACCTAGAGGAACGACTTCTGATCCTTCAGAACACCGATCAATCTCTAATGATCAATACCCTATTCCTCTCAGACCTATTGGGTTCTCATATCCATATATCTCATATCATCTCTTTACAAACTGAAGATCGTGATAACTCTAGTTTTCATACACCGATCACGATGTTCGATCAACCACTGTTCACATCTTATCTTTCTTTGTTCACCGGGAATTATATTAGAACGACAAATGACGGGAACCTCAAGAGGTCTACTCTAAAGATCCTTGGAGATATCTTTACACAGATAGATAGCGAGAGAGTCATATCCCTGACACAACTTTTTATACGATCTTTCCAATCTTGTGGGATAGTAACCTCTGAGAATGGTATCTTGAAATGCGATACGGCCTTCACTGATGATCTGATAGCTTCTCATTCTTGGTCTCAAATCTTCTTCAAATTCCTCGTTAGTTGTTTCACTCAAGTCTATAGAACTGTTTCTGAACAAAATCTCTATAGTTTTTTGTTTGAACTCCTATCTCTTCTAGAACAGATTGGCCCCCTAAAACCAGAGTCATTACATAGAATTTGGCTCATACTCTCATCGCATCATGCGATCCCTCTCCAAGAGATGCACGAACCACTCTACATCCTGTTGAATCTTGGTATCCTAAACTATTCTGGCAACACCTATATCCTCAACCCTCATACTTCATCTGTACTGAATGAAGATCATGAGCACCTTGAGAATTGTGTGATAGATTCTGACTATACTATTACCTGTAGTAGAGAATTCCCCCTTAACGCAGCGCGATTCCTCTATGCTTGTACTAAAATTCGACAGATAGATGCGCATTATCAATTTTTGATCACTAAGAATAGTTCTGTCCAGGCTTTTGATGCTGGATACACTTCAGAACAGATCATCGACCTTCTTCATACGATTTCCTCGACTCAGATCCCTCATAATATCATCCAGACTATATCACAGTGGAAACTTGAGTATGATTCACTTCAGATCTATTCTGGGATCATTATCGCTGCTGATGCACATAGATCACGCATCATCGAGAAGCATCCAGCACTTCAGGATCACATTATCAGAAAATTCACAGATGGTGTCTATCTTGTAAAAAGTGAGACAGAAGCTATTTGGAGAGATATCCTCACTCAATCTGGGATCGATGTCATCCCCAAGACCAAGTACTCTCAAAAACAAGGGGTCTACCCACAGAAACCTGCTGAACCCTATCAAAGCCCTAATACCAAAGCACATGTCCAGTTCTCTGCTGAAGTAATAGATTTAAAAATACCAGAGAATTCTTATGATGATAGTTTCAAACAGGAGATGGTTAAGATTCTGGAAAAGATGCCGATCCCGAAAAGATCATTTGAAGAATTAGAAGCCCGGATCGATAAAGGGCTTATCCTTATCAAAGAACAACTCGTATCTACGCATCTACATCCTACCGTACAGGAAGCTCATGGGTTTGATTTTCAAGGAAAACTCAACCTCTGTAAACAGGCAATGGAAACAAAAAAAGATCTACTTGAACTTCATGTCAAAGCATTCCCTGATGATGAGAAAGTGATTCTCATCAGACCAACGGAATTGAAGAAACAGGGTAATGAGTTCTTTTTGATTGGATTAGAAGTACCAGAGAACCTTCTGTTCGAAAAATCCCTTCGTAAGATATTCCTACTCAGGAAGTTAAAGAGCTCTCTCTATACACCTCTTATCTGATGAGTTAAGATTCTTTCTTTTGAGGATATAAGAATCCAGTGAAGGATTCGAACTGTAGCACACCTTGTGCGATCAACATATCCATTCCACAAATCTGTCTACACCCTGCCTTTTCAGCACGAGTGAGAAATCTTGTGTTCTTAGGTTTGTATACCAGATCATAGGCTATCTCTTTGCCGGTGAACTCATACCCTAGAGAAGGATCTACATCTTCATACGGAGACATCCCTCCACTGGTGGTCTGAACCACAATATCTATATCATGAATAGAACCTAACTCTTCAACAGGTCTCCAACTCGAACCGGTCATTCCGGCAAGGTTCTTAGCTTTCTCTGCAGTACGATTAACGATTACGACTCTACAATAGTAGTTTCGAAGAGCCCACACAATAGACCTCGCTGCCCCACCTGCACCAAGAACAAGAGCGGTCCTTATACGTTGAGAATCTAGCTCTTCCTGAATAGGTTTGAGGAAACCATAAAAGTCGGTATTCACACCTTTCCAGACTCGATTACTCTGGAATACGGTATTACAACTGCCGATCAGCTTCACTTCACGTGAGATCTTTCCTAAATAAGGAAGAACCTGTTGTTTAAATGGTACAGTAACGGAGAATCCCTGAATTGATAGCAAATCTGCTAGTTGGAAGAATGCTCTCACATCATCTACGAGAAATGGTACATATACAGAATTCAAACCTAGTTGATAGAATGCTGGATTATGGATCTTTGGTGATGAGGTATGCATTACAGGATTCCCGATGATACCAAAGACTTTTGTATTCTCGTTCACTCTATCGGCGTGATAGAGGTCATGCATGATCTCTGGTGTAAGATGGCCTGAGGCTGCCTCTTCGCCCTCTGGAGAACAGAATGTGAAGAGTGAGCCGGTCTTCTTATAGAGGATCCTCGTAGGGATACCAAACTCTCCCATGCCGATGATGACTTTATCGGGTATATCTTTAAGTTCTTTATTGACTTTGAAGATCATCATCACATCTTCCAAAGACCGTGGCATGACTGCGATCTTAGCAATATCACCCTTCTTATGGAGCTTCATGATACGAAGGAATAGGTCCTTAGGGACTTTCTCCATATCATGTAGTGATCTGATGATCTTTATTGAACGACCCCTTGCCTTATCTTCTAAGTCTAGGCGTTTGATATCATCTTCTATATCGACATAGGTAAAATCAAGATCTAGCATGTCTTTCAATACTTGTAGTCTAGCCTTCTCAGGACCTTCGTAAAGGCCTCCGTCTCTCTTTCTTCTATAGGTAGCTATCACTGGTAAGGAAATCGATTTCAGGAGATTATTGATCTCATCAACATGTATGGAATCAAGATAGTCAATACGAAGTTCTACTAATTGTATTACTTCTTTATGTTTTTCATATTGGGATAGGCTGATTTCACAATTTGAACCAGTTAATGAGAGACACAACATAGGAAATCTCCTTGAATATATCAATTAAGCTATGATACCATCGTTTTGTTTTATAGTATAGACTATTGATAATTTCAATAAGGTTAGCAAACAACAAATGGGTACATTACAATTACAGAATATTTCACTCTCTTTTGGAGAACGTGATCTCCTTTCTCATATCTCTTCGACGATCGATACCAATACCAAGGCTGCCCTTGCAGGTATCAACGGTTCCGGGAAATCTACTCTTTTAAAGATCATAACAGGTAGCTTAGAACCTGATACTGGATCAATTCATTCGACTAAGGGCATGCTTGTCTCATACCTTCCACAGAGTGGTATCGTCTTAAAAGTAAGAAGTCTCTATGAAGAGTTGGAATCAGCTTTTGATTCTTATGTGGGTCTTTTACACAGAAAGAGTATTATAGAGTCTGAGCTCTCAGAATCACAGGAACACTCTAAAAAGACTGATAACCTGCTAGAAGAACTTAATTCCATAGAAGAACATCTTCTCTACAGCAACTACTATCAAAGAGAGGCAAAGATCCTTCTGATTGCTAAGGGGTTAGGTTTCACTCCTGAGGATACCCATCGGCAGTGCCTTGAGTTCTCAGGTGGCTGGCAAATGCGTATCGCGTTGGGTAAGATACTCCTAGAACAACCAGATCTTCTACTTCTTGACGAACCTACTAATTACCTAGACGTTGAGGCTCGTGTTTGGCTCAATCATTACCTAAACCAATACCATGGAGGATATCTCTTAGTCTCTCATGATAGATATTTCCTTGATGAAACTACTAATGAGGTCTTAGAGCTTTCCCAAGGAGACCTAAAACGGTATCCTGGCACCTATTCAGCTTATGAAAAACGCAAAGAACTTGAATTGGAACAACTTAAAAAATCTTTCGAACAACAACAGATGGAGATCAATCATATAGAATCATTTATTGATAGATTCCGTTATAAGGCTTCAAAGGCAAAACAGGTACAGAGTAGAGTAAAACAGTTGGAGAAGATCATCCCTATACGGCTACCTTTTGAGACGAAGAGTCTTCGGTTCACCTTCCCAGAACCTCCCCACAGTGGAAATGATATCTTTAAACTTGAAAAATTACAGAAATCCTATGGCAGTAACCATGTTATCGTAGACCTTAATCTTCATATACAAAAAGGCGACAGAATAGCCATCTCCGGCAAGAACGGCATGGGAAAGACGACGTTACTAAATATACTCGCAGACAAAGATAGTAGCTTTCAGGGTGTAAAGAATATTGGAGCGGGAATATCGATCGGATATTTTGCTCAAGATACCGATGCAGCCCTCAATGATGAGCTGACTATCTTCAAAGAGGTAGAGGTGGTTGCCCCCTCAACTAGGGTTCCACAGCTAAGAAGTCTACTCGGTTCATTTCTTTTTCATGGAGATGATATTCAAAAATCTATCTCAATTTTGAGTGGTGGAGAGAAAAGTAGAGTATCTCTACTTAAGATACTCCTTCAACCGGTTAATGTTCTTATTCTCGATGAGCCGACTAACCATCTTGATCTAGCATCCAAAGATATGCTCTTAAGAGCTTTAGACAGTTATAAAGGTACTTTGATCTTTGTATCTCACGATATTGATTTCATCAAACAACTCGCAACTAAGATACTCTATCTATCAGAAGATGGAGCAGATCTCTTTGAAGGAGATTATGAATATTTTAGTTGGAAACTAAACCAGAAACAACTAGTTGAAGCCGAAGAGAAGAAAAAAGAAACACCTGCTGAAGCTCAACCAAAGAAACAGCTTGATCGTCAGGAACGAAATAGGCTCAAAAACCGATTAAGGACTTTACAGAAAGAGGAAACTCTTGTCTTAGAACAGATTGATGCAATGGAGACTACATTGTCAAAGCTGCATCATCAGATGAGTCTTCCTGAGAACTATTCCAATGGTATCAAAGCTGCTCAAATCACAAGAGCTATCTTGAAGTCAGAGGAAGATATAGAGCTGTTTTCACAAAAATGGGATGATATCACTTCAGAGATCGAGGAGATCAAACATGAAGTTGATAGGTAATGAGATCATACTCTCCTCAAACTCTCCTGCTCGTCTTAGTCTGTTGAAGGATGCCGGATTCACTGTAAACGTTCAGCCCACTCATACCAAAGAGTTCATCAATTTCTCTGATCCAAATGATACTGCTATAGATATTGCTAGACAAAAGATGCAGTCCTTCATAGATATGTATGGTAGGCCCTCGATCCCTGTACTTACCGTTGATACTCTCATATATTTTGAAGGTCAATTCATTGGAAAACAACCTGATAGAAATAGTGCTAAGGCTATTCTCTCAGCCTTTTCTGATAATACCCATAGTGTCTACTCTGGCGCTGTCATCTGTTTGCCAGGTCAAGATGATCTGATTACGGTCTCAGACTCTGCAGACATAACCTTCTTCTCCTTAGATGAGCTTGAGATTGATACATATCTAGATGCTCAGGAATGGATTGGCGCAGCTGGAGCCTATCGTATTCAAAAAACAGGTGTTTCTCTCGTAAAATCTTTAGATGGTGATTTTTATTCCGTTGTGGGGTTGCCTTTGATGAAGATATTTGGCATATTACGAGGACAGAGTTACTGACTTGTTAAGTCAATCTGAATATCCACCATTGGTGAGAAAAAGTGAAGGTGTGATACGTACTGTTACGTATCATGTGTGAAGGAGAAATCATGGCAATTGTATCCATGAAGAGCCTGCTAGAATCAGGCGTACATTTTGGTCATCAGACCAAACGTTGGAATCCAAAGATGAAGAAGTTTATCTTCTCAGAAAGAAATGGAATCCATATCATAGACCTGCAAAAGACTGCTGTTTGTATTAACGAAGCTTATGAAGCTATCGTTGAGATTATCAAAGGCGGAAAACAAATCATGTTTATCGGAACAAAGAAACAAGCTCAACAATCTATTGAGAACGAAGCTAAAAGATGTGGAATGCCATACGTAAACCACAGATGGCTAGGTGGTATGCTTACCAACTTCTCAACAATCAAGAAATCTATCCATAGACTCAAAAAGATCGAGAAGATGGAAATCGATGGAACTTTTGAGAGCCTCACAAAACGTGAAGTCGCAAAACTGAATCGAGAAAAAGCAAAACTAGAAAGAAACCTTTCTGGTATCAAAGATATGAAAGATGTACCTGGTGCTATCTTCATCATTGATACAAGAAAAGAGCAGATTGCAGTAGCAGAAGCAAAAAGACTGGGAATCCCTGTCATTGCTGTTGTTGATACAAACTGTGATCCTACAGATATAGATTATCCAATCCCAGGAAATGATGACGCTATCAGAGCTATCTCACTTTTCGCTGAGATTACTGCGAATTGTGTCATCGAAG
>CAZLZY010000088.1:0-8498 GCA_964564075.1 uncultured Spirochaetales bacterium | reverse complement strand
TTCGCAGTGAGAATCGCGATAAAGCACGATCCTGATGCCGCTGTTTTCCATGCATCAGATTTTGGAATAACTGAAGACTGGGAAGATATCATACTGCTGCTCACGAGCAGGAGAGAATATATGATCTCTGATTCAGTCTAAAAGGAAGAGTTAGTTATGGCACGAGTAGTGACGAAAGAAGAGGCTGCGAAGATGATCGAGAATGGCAAGGTAGTTGCCATCAATGGATTTGGTCCTATCGCACAACCTGAGAACATCGAAGTCGCAATAAGAGAACGTTTTGATGCAGAACAGGAGCCGAGAGATCTTACTCTCGTTGTTGCTGCAGGTCAGGGCATCTATGACAGGAAGAGCTATATAGACCAGATCAGCATTGAAGGACTCTTTACCAAAGTCATCGCAGGACATTACCGTTCCATGCTGACTATGGCAGACCTTGGAGCTCAAGAGAAGCTAGAAGCCTACAACATCCCTATGGGAGTCATCTCTCAGATGTTCCGAGCTATGGCAGGGAAGAAACCGGGGATCTTGACTAAAGTCGGACTGAAGACACTATGTGACCCAAGACTCGAAGGGGGAAGACTCAATAGTATCTCAAAAGATAGTATGGTAGAGCTCTTTGAGACTGGTGGAGAGGAGTACCTCTTCTATAAGGCCTTTCCACTTGATTATGCACTGCTTCGAGGAACGACAGCAGATCCCAAGGGGAATATCACCATGGAGAAAGAGGCTGCATATCTTGATGCCCTATCAATGGCTCAAGCTGCCAAAGCTAACGGTGGTAAAGTCATCGTTCAGGTAGAGAGACTATCTGATACTCCTGCGAACCCTCGAGAAGTGAAGATCCCAGGACTCATTGTTGATGCTATCGTCGTTGCCCCAGATCAGAAACAGACTCATTTTGAGGTCTTTAACCCCTATTTTACCGGTGAGAAACGAATGGCTGAGTCCGATATCCCTGAGTTCCTGAAGCTCCTCCAAGAAAGAGCATCAGCAACCGGAAAGAAACGAGCACTTTCTCACTACATCATCACAAGAAGAGCTGCAGAAGAGGTCCCTCAGGATTGTGTAGCCAATCTCGGTGGTGGACTACCTGAGATGGTCGGTTGGTTCATCGACCCAAGTAAGAACTGTACCTTGACCGTAGAGTCTGGAGTACTGGGAGGGATCCCTACTAACGGACCAGATTTTGGTGCTGCTATCAATCAGCAGGTCGTCTATGATCAGCCCTATCAGTTTGATTTCTACGACGGTGGTGGACTCGATATCACCTTTCTTGGAGCTTTAGAGGTCGATAAAGAGGGTAACGTGAACGTAAGTCGCTCAGGTGATAATCTTGTGGGTATTGGTGGGTTCATCAATATCACACAGAATACGAAGAAAGTAGTCTACTGTTTCCCCTTTAGTGTGAAAGGGCAGGCTATCAGTTTTACCGATGGCAAGCTCAATATCGATCAGGAAGGAAGGATCCTGAAGTTCAACGAAAAGGTACAACAGGTTAGTTTCAGTGGTGAATATGCCAATGATACTGATCAGGAAGTACTCTACATAACAGAACGATGTGTGTTCAAACTTGAGAAGGATGGACTCCATCTTATAGAGATCGCACCCGGGATCGACTTGAAGAGTCAGATCCTTGATCTGATACCCTTTAAGATCAACGTAGCAGATGATCTGAAAGTGATGGATGCAAAGAACTTTGCGCCACCAGAGGAATAAAAGAAGAAGTGGAAGTATTAGAAGCTATCCTGCGAAGAAGGAGCATCAGAAAGTTCCTTTCCGAGCCGATCGATAGGGAACTCCTCAAGAGTATCCTTGATATCTCACACAGAGCACCCTCTTCAGTGAATAGCCAACCTTGGGAGTTCACTATTGTACAGGGAGCCGTACTTAATGACCTTCGAGAGGAGAATGTCTCCAAGTTCAGGAACAGTGATCCTAGCGAGACTGAACTAAGTACGAGTAGCTGGCCTAAAGACAGTGTCTTTAGAGAGCGACAGGTGGAGATAGCAAAACAGCTCTTCACCTCCATGGATATTGGCAGAGACGATAAAGATAAGAGAACGGCTTGGATCGAGCGGGGGTTCAGGTACTTCGATGCACCTGCAGCGATCATGATCACCTATGATAAGGTATTGAGCCCAAGAGGCCCTCTTATGGATATAGGTGGTGCAGTCCAGACGATCTGTCTTGCAGCGATGCAGTACGGACTAGCTACCTGTATCGCAGAACAGGGAGTGATCTATAGTTCTGTTGTCAGGGAATATAGTAAGATCCCGGATACCAAGAAACTGGCGATCTCCATAGCGATAGGATACCCGGATTGGGACTTCCCTGCTAATGGGGTAGTCAGTAAGAGAGAAGATATTGATCATATCGTCCATTGGGTCGAATAGATACGCGAAATAAGTTATGAGGAGTTATATATGGATTTTAGGTTTACACCTGAACAGGAAATGATTCAAAAGACCGTACGTAAGTTTGCAGAAGAGGTCTGTGAACCGATTGCTGCAGAGATCGATAAAGAACATCGATTCCCGGCTGAGACTTTTCAGAAGTTGACAGAGTGTGGCATCACTGGAATTGGGTTTCCGAAAGAGTATGGTGGCTCAGGACTCGATAAGATGGCACAGACTCTTGCGACTGAAGAGCTAGCTAAGAAGTGTGGAACAACCGCAGCAGTGTTCTCCATCCATCAAGGAGCAGCATGGTTCATACATCTGTTCGGGACACATGAGCAGAAAGAGCAATACCTCAGACCACTACTAGAAGGCGGGGTGGTTGGAGCTTTCGCACTGACAGAACCGAATGCAGGATCTGATGCCTCGAATCTGCAGACTGTTGCGGTCGAAGACGGTGATGAGTATGTCATCAACGGAGCGAAGTGTTTTATCACGGGTGGTAGTGTTGCAGGGATCTTTTTCATTTTTGCACTTACCGAACCAACACTGAAGACCCGAGGGATCTCAGCATTCATCCTTGAGGCTGGAACTCCAGGATTTGAGGTTGGTAAGATCGAAGAGAAGATGGGGATCAGGGGATCTGCAACAGCAGAGCTCGTATTCAAGGACGTGAGGATCCCAAAAGAGAATCTGATCGGAAAACTGAACAAAGGCTTCAGTATGGCTTTAGCATCGATTGATGCTGCACGAATCACTGTTGCTGCTGCACAGGCTCTCGGAATCGCTGAAGGTGCATTCGAACATGCAATAAAGTATTCAAAAGAGAGAACACAGTTTGGTAAGCCAATCTCTTATAAACAGGGATTGCAGTGGTACATCGCAGAGATGAAGACACGGATCGAAGCTTCACGATGGATGATCTACCATGGTGCTTGGCTCGTTGATCAGGGACTGCCCTCAACCACCGAAGGTGCGATGGCAAAACTCTATGCTTCAGAGACTGCACGTTTTGTAACGAACCTGGCTCTTCAGATCCATGGTGGTTACGGTTATATGATGGACTACCCGCTTGAGCGAATGTATCGAGATGCGAAGCTCACTGAGATCTATGAAGGTACCAATGAGATCCAGAAGCTGATCATCAGCCGAGCTGCACTGAGCTAGAGGAGTAGAATAGATGAAAATTGTTGTATGTATAAAACAAGTGCCTGATACTAATGAGGTGCGAATCAATAAAGAGACCGGGACCCTGATCAGACAGGGGGTACCGAGTATCATCAATCCAGATGATATGAATGCGGTAGAGCAGGCCCTAAGGATCAAAGACAGTAGAGATGATGTCCATGTGACTATCCTCTGTATGGGGCCTCCCCAAGCAGTGGTAGCTATCAAAGAGGCCTATGCGATGGGTGCTGATGAGGCTATTCTCTTGAGTGACCGTGTGTTCGCAGGATCTGATACATGGGCGACTGCGACCATCCTCGCAGCAGCAGTAGAGAAGATCGCTGATTATGACATCATCTTCTGTGGAAGACAGGCGATCGATGGAGATACCGCTCAGGTTGGACCTGAGATGGCAGAGTTTCTTGGACTACCACAAGTGACCTATGTACAGAACCTCACCATCAGTGAAGATGCCTCTTCGGTGATCGTTGAACGTGCTACGGAAGATGGTCATATGGTTATCGAATCACCTACTCCAGTTCTACTGACCGCGATCAAAGAACTCAATGAACCGAGATACCCTCGAATGTCCGGTATCTATAAAGCCTATGAGGAAGGAGATCATATCAAATTCTGGACTAATGCAGATATCAACGCCGATCTTACCCAGATCGGAATCAAGAACTCTCCTACCAATGTGAAGAAGAGTTTTGTTCCAGATAAATCTCGAACAAGTGTTGAGATCACAGGATCACCAAAAGAGATTGCAGGAAAACTGATACATGAGATCGCGAACATGGACTCAGTAAAGATCATCGGGAGAGATGCTACATGAAAGTAAATAGAGATTTGACCCTTGAAGATTGGAAGGGTGTTTGGATCATAGCTGAACAACGAAAAGGGAAACTCCTACATGTTACGTATGAACTACTTGGAGAAGGAAGAAAGCTCGCAGACCTACGTAAATCAGAACTGACTGTGGTGGTTCTTGGTAACGATATGGCTTCTGAGATCGAAGAGGTCGCAACCTATGGTGCTGATAGAGTCATCTATGCAGAACATCCTCTGCTTGCGATCTACAATACAGATGGCTATAAGAAGGTCCTCAATGAGTTGATCCTCTCAAAGCAGCCTGAGATCGTTTTAGTTGGTGCTACCGCTATCGGCAGAGACCTTGCTCCAAGATTGGCAGCAAGTGTAGGTACCGGATTGACAGCAGATTGTACCGCTCTCGATATCGATGCTACAGATGGGAAACTCCTTCAGACTCGACCTGCCTTCGGTGGTAACCTCATGGCTACTATCGTCTGTCCGAGAAACAGACCTCAGATCTCAACGGTTCGTCCGGGTGTCATGGTCTGTCCTACAGTTCAATCAGCAAAAGCCGTTGTAGAGCTAGTAAGCCCTGAGATATCAGATGATGAGATCATCGCGAAAGTGAAAGAGGTCGTCGATCATGTGAAGAAGAGAGTATCATTACAAGATGCTGAGATCATCGTATCTGGTGGTCGTGGAGTAGGTGGAGCTGAAGGTTTCTCAATACTTGAGAAACTTGCTGAACAATTCGGTGGAGTAGTCGGCGCATCTCGAGCAGCCGTAGACAGTGGATGGATCGATTCCTCTCACCAGATAGGTCAGACAGGAACAACGGTAAGACCAAAGATCTACATCGCATGTGGGATATCAGGCGCTGTACAGCATCTAGCAGGAATGTCTGAATCAGAGTGTATCATCGCAGTCAACACGAATGCGAATGCACCAATATTCACTATAGCAGATTACCGTATCGTCGGTGATCTGTTCAAAGTCCTTCCTGCACTGAGTGAAGAGCTTCAAAAGGAAATGTGTTAATACCGATGACTTAGGTCAGTGTAGGGTTCCTCTTCTCTGCACTGACCTTTTTATACATAAGATATCTCTCCTGATGCTTATGAAGAGGTGATCGACTCATAGGAAGACAGGGGTTCTTGTCTTCCTATTGAAGGGATATTCGTACTAGTCTGATGAGGTGTCTTTAGAAAGAAACCTAGATCTTTTGAATCTGTAGGTACCTTGACTTTGTATCGTAATAGTATGAAGTCTTTTTTGAAATAAGTATGTCTTGACTTGTGTATTCTGTACATATAAAATACGTATACGGAATATAGATAAACGAAGTACTATTTATGAAGGAATATATTTCATTATATAGCAGAGAAAAGAAGAGAGTGATGGTAAGGACTACCTTCCCAAAAGCTCTGTATGTTGATAATATATGCAACAATAGTATGCTACAACAGTAATAAGAGGTGACATATGGTCGAGCTGAGTGAATGTTTTAATTTTCTTTTATCAAGAGCACAATTAGTAGTGAACAAAGAATTCAAAATACAGTTAGGTGAATATGATATTACACCAGTACAGTGCGGTGTGTTGAATTGTCTCTATAAGGAAGATGGACAGGGGCTTAAAGCTCTATCAGAGAAAGTCTCAGTGAACGCCTCAACTATGACTGGTGTGATCGATCGAATGGAAGCCAAAGGTATCATCGAACGACGCCCAGACCCCAATGATCGTAGAGCGCAGGGAGTATTTCTCACTGATAAGGGATATGAACTGGAGGAAACTGCAACCAATACCATATTAGAAGCTAACAAGTTAGTGCTTGATGATTATTCTGATGAACAGGTTGATCTCCTATTGGGTATCCTCAAAGATCTTGGTGATAAGAGAGCTTAACATACCTTAACAACCGTAATGTAATATATCGATGAATGATCTCTTTGTGACTATACGTAGTAGAAGCTCAGGTATATGGGTGATCGTTAATTTCAGATCTTTGAGGATAAACGTAGATCTTTCGCATCTGCTGGAGGCCAAGAACGTATTACCAAACAGCATGACTAGGGGAAGCTTACTGCCCGTGAACGCCTTGGTCTGTTGTTTGATGATGGAACTTTTGTCGAACTAGGCGCATATGCGAAGCATCAGGGTCGAGATTTTGGTATGGCCGAACAAGAGATCCCCTATGATGCAGTAGTCACAGGATATGGAAAGATCGATGAGTAGATTACTCTGCTTTCTTCATTTATGACCAGAGTATTGTATGTATCATCAAAAATATAGTTACGTTTTGGATGATCTTTAGCCTGACTCTTAATTACTACTTTAATTAAAAAACCGGGGATCAGGGTTGCCTTCAGATTAACTATAAGAATGGTTTGAAGCTGACTAAAATCAAGATCTCTCTCAAATGCTTCCAAAGTAGGCATAAATATTTTGCCTTTATCTCTTTCATCAGGATCGAAATATACCAACAATGTTATCTTTCCCTGTAAGCTGGATGAATCCCATCTACTCCCATCAGCATAACTGCCGTCTTTACCTTCAAGGACAAGATGTGGAAGGGGTCTTATTGTTGAGGCAGGAGGTTTTGCTGTCAAAAAAACAAGTGGAATAACAATAAGTAGTATTAAAGCTGTAATATACTTCAATATGAACCTCCTGTGTGCCTATCCCACCACTGGTTAATATTATAATATATGTTACTATAACACTAATTATATATATAGGTTTATAGAAAAAACCTTAAATATAGTAATTTACTATCAGGAGGAATATGTGCAGATAAATGTTACAGTAATAATTATAAACGTATTTGCAATTCTGGGAATCAGTTTTTCGTTTTATAAAAATAAGCAAAAATCAATAAAAGCCTTAAAAGTTGCTTTAAAAGGAACAATAAATATGATTCCTGCTATTGGAATAATTCTTGTTCTGGTAGGATTACTTCTGGGATTTTTTAAACCTGAACTAATTTCACAGCTTTTAGGAAATCAATCAGGTTTTATCGGAATTGCGCTGGCATCCATTGCAGGAGCAATTTTAATGATTCCATCATTAGTTGCTTTTCCTTTAACAGCATCTCTTGTTGATTCAGGAGCTTCTATACCTGTTGCCGCAGCATTTATAACAACACTAACAATGATTGGTATTGTTACTCTGCCAATTGAGATAAAAGAAATGGGAAAAAGACTAACCTTACTGAGAAATGGAATCAGTTTTATAATTGCTATAGGAATTGCTCTCATAATGGGGGTACTTATATAATGGATACAAAAGTAAACATGAAAAATCAGCAAGCAGAAAATAATTTGAACAAAAATGGCAATCCCAAAATGGCTGGACAAAAGAAAAACAAAAGAGGTGAAATTGTTATTCTTGCGGGAATAATAGTATTAGCAGCTGTTCTTTTAGTTCTCTACCCAGACAACAGGGCTGCAAGTATACAAGCTTCCTATAATCTGTTTATAGAATTTATACTTATACTCCCGGCAGTAATGGTTCTTATGGGGCTCTTTTCAGTTTGGGTAAGTAAAGAAACTATCGTAAAACATTTGGGGCATGCTTCAGGTATTACAGGGCTTGGACTGGCTCTTTTTGTAGGAATGATGCCGACGGGACCTCTATATATAGCATTTCCAATGGCTTCCATGCTTTTAAAAAAGGGAGCAAGAGTTGCGAATGTGATTATATTTCTCTCCGCATGGGCATGCATAAAACTACCTCAGGAACTGGTTGAACTACGTTTCATGGGAATTAAATTTATGGTAGTAAGGCTTTCTTTTACTATTATTATGGTAATAGTTATGGGACTAATAATAGAAAAGATAGATGGTTTATCAAAACATTCTGTGGTTCATACTTCAGAGGGTTAAAAATATAAACCAAAATTAGAAAAATATTCCAAAGTGTTTTAATACACGTAATGCTCTTAAAGTATTCCACCGGCCTGGCAGTCATGTTTTCTCCATCTCAAGCAAGACCCCAGGAACGATGTTCAATTCCATACACGTTTTGGGATGTGTGAGTTGGGTAAAATTACATTGATAAAGGCTTGATCTGCACCCCAAAAAGGTAACACAAAAGGTCTGACTGCTCCCCTATAGGGTA
>CAZLZY010000087.1:0-8530 GCA_964564075.1 uncultured Spirochaetales bacterium | reverse complement strand
CTGTTTTCCAATGACAGTATTGAAGAAGTCTATAAAAAGACTTATAAAGAGCGTGAACTGTTCATTCCTTATGAGATCTCACAACGGATGGCAAAGAGCCTTTTTGGGATCTACATGGAAGAACCTACCGATATAGGCTTCTTGACCAATCAGATCCCTGAGACCATGTTATTAAGCATGAACGCTATATGGCTTGTACTCAATGGAGAAAAAGATTCTTATAGTGTCTCAGGTACTTTGGATACGAACACTCCACAAGCTTCACGGGTTCTTGGTACCTTATTACGTCTGAATTATTTTAAGACGATAAGGAAACTAGCAACTCCTATCGAGGGTTGGGAAGATCATATAGCCATCGGTGATGAGATCATCATACTTGCTGATATGTATATCAGCAATGAGGAAGTATATGATCTGTTCTCTATGGTCATGAAGAATTTTTATTAAAATAGGAGCTGGGTATGCCCACATACGATTATAGATGTCAAATCTGCGGTTATGAGTTTGAAGAGTTTCAGATGATGCAAGATGAGCCTTTGACAGAGTGTCCTAAGTGTAAAGGATCGGTAAAACGGCTCATTGGTGGTGGTCTTGGAATCATCTTCAAAGGAAGTGGATTCTATGTCACTGACAACAAAGCAAGCAATAGTGCAAGTCCCGATAAAGGGAATGATCCTTCAAACAAGAAGGACCCTGCCTGATCCTATCTAACAGAGAACTCGAATTTTTCACAATTCTCTGCAGCCTCTTTCAATAACTCTTCAATCTTAAGTTTCTCATATGATGCTAGCATCAACTCTTTATTTGGTCTCACCAAAGGATGTTTTGGGGAGAAGATCGTACAACAATCCTCATAGGGTAGAATAGATGTCTCATAGGTTCCTATCGCTCGAGCCGTATTGATGATCTCCTCTTTATCTAGTCCGATGAGTGGTCTGAGAATCGGGATCTCTGTTGCACTATCGGTAAAGGTAAGACTCTCTAAGGTTTGAGAAGCAACCTGGCTAAGTGATTCTCCAGTAACTAGAGTCTTAGCTCGGACCGTTTTAGCTACCATGTTTGCGATTTTTATCATGCAATATCGCATGAGTAACGTATGCTCTTCAGCATTCGAATGGGAATTTATATGGAGTTGAGCTTCGGTGAAATTAACAACGAATAATCTTGTACCATTCAGATAGGGGGAGATAAGTTTAGCGAGATCTTTAACCTTTTCAAGAGCTTCATCAGAGGTATAAGGGTAGGTATGGAAATAGATCGCATCCTGTCTGAGCCCTCTAGCTGCCATTCTGTACCCGGCAACAGGTGAATCTATCCCACCTGATAATAACAATAGTCCTTTTCCTGCAACTCCGACAGGTAATCCGCTCGGTCCTTTATGAGAACTTGCAGATGAGTACATATAGGCTCTATCTCTGATCTCAACGTTTATAGTGATCTCAGGGTTCTTCACATTGACACTGCTGTTAGGATAGGCATCTAAGATGACTCCCCCAAGTTCACAGGCGATCTCATATGAATCAAGAGGGAAGGACTTGTCGGATCTTCGAGAGATCACTTTGAAAGTATGCTTAGTATCGAAAGCATGAGCCATCAGGGCTACAGCAGCCTCTTTGAGTGCTTCCATCTCTTTAGGTAGCTTCAGTGATTTAGAGAATCCTACGAGCCCTGGAGTGGTCTCAAGTGCCTTACAGACTAGTTCATCTGCTTCAGCGCCACCTTCTGTCTCTAGAAAGAATCGCCCTTTCTGAATTTTGAATACCGGATTTAATGGTTTCAGTTTCTTCTTTATATTTGTCTTGAGTTTCTTCTCAAAATAGGCCCTGTTCTCACCTTTGAGACAGATCTCTCCAAGTTTGATAAGATATAGTTGTCTTGCATTCATCTTTTACTTCCTAAGTTTACCCATTTGCCTGAGTACGTTGCCAATAACTTCTATCATAAGTGCTGCTATAGATTCAATATCATCAAGAGTCAATGAAGGTCCAAAAGATAATCTAATCAATGAATCAGAGGTCTTCTGATCGAATCCGCTCTGTATGAGTACTCTCTGCATCTTCTGCCTATTCTTTGAAGAGCAGGCAGATCCTGTCGATATAAAGAGCCCATGATCATTCAATATACGTGTAGCTACTTCTGAAGGAAGATTAGGGATAGATAGACAGAGGATATAAGGAGAACGGTTCTCATGAGTGTTTGGAATGATGATGTAGGGGACCTCTTTGATCAATTCTATCAATCTGTTTCTCAGTGTCGTTATATGCTCATGATTGCTATAGAGATTTTTAAAGTAATCTGCTGCTGCATCATAGAAACTCGCTAGGGCAGGGAGATCCTCTGTGCCAGGGCGAAGTCCTAACTCTTGTCCGCCTCCTGGAGAAGGCACTGAGATTGGCTTTCTCGTATAGAGGAGACCTGTTCCTTTAGGTCCCTGTAGTTTGTGAGCACTGAAAGAGGCAGAGTCCACATAGGGAATATATTCACTTGAGGAAATCTTTCCAAATGCTTGTACAGAATCTGCATGAAGATGGATAGAGCTCCCTTTTCTATAGGAATAATCATCTATGATTGAACGAATGTCTTTCAAAGGCTGTTTTGTCCCTAGCACATTATTGACAGTCATGATCAGAACCAATGCTGTCTCTTTTCGTAAAGCTGAAGCAAGGGTCTGAGGCTCTACGACTCCATGAGGAGCAGGTATGATAGTAACCTCATGTCCATGCTGTTGAAAAGCTGTCTGGTATTCATAGATCGAAGGGTGTTCGATCCCTGACATGATGATATGGAGTTTTCTTCTTTTTAAAAGGAAATGGTTACAGATCAACGCATTTGATTCTGTACCCCCTGAGGTGAAAAAGAGATGTTGACTATTTACCTGAAGTAATTGGGCGAATCGAGTTCGTATCTCTAATAGCGTATTGCTAGCCTCTTTACCTTTACGATGTATTGAGGATGGATTGCCATACTCTTGAGTCGCTGCTTTGCAGTATATGTCCAATGAGGATGCGGACATCGGAGTCGTCGCAGCCCAATCAAGATAGAATTCTTTCATCCCTATATCATGCTAGAATTGGTTCAATTATGCAACTACTTAGTTGCATAATAGCAGTTGATGCAGTATAAACAAAATATGAGAAGTAGTTGTACATTAGATGGGTTTACCACAGATATCCGGATCTCATCACTTGAAGAGATCCTTTTAGAAAAAGATGATCGAATCTTCGTGACTGATCAGAACGTAGAGAAGATCCTTCCAAACCATGAAGGGATAAATCTTTTAGTCCTACCTGCCGGTGAAGAATATAAGAGGTGGGATAGTGTTGAGAAGATCATACAATTTGCCCTAGATACAGGCCTTGGACGGGATTCTAGATTCATCGGTATCGGTGGTGGTGTCATCTGTGATATGACCGCGTTCGCTGCCTCCATCTATATGAGAGGTATCTCAGTAGAACTAGTCCCAACAACTCTTCTATCCATGGTCGATGCATCCTTAGGTGGGAAAACCGGTGCTGATTTCACTCAAGTAAAGAATATCATAGGGACGTTTCATCCTGCTGAATGTGTCCATATCTGCACAGATACACTCTTCACTCTGAGTGATGAAGAATATAAGAACGGGCTTGCAGAAGTCATTAAACATGCGATGTTATTTGGTGGGGCATTAATGGACCTCATCACTGATCATCAAGAAGAGATACGTAACAGATCAGATAAAGGATTGTTAGAGAAGATGATCTTCGAATCGGTATTAGTCAAGAAACAATTCATAGAAAAGGATCCTAGGGAAAGACTAGGAGAAAGAGCTAAGCTCAATCTTGGTCATACGTTCGGACATGCCCTTGAGACGATATCTAATCTCTCAGAATGGTCCCATGGGGCTGCTGTTGCATGGGGTATGGCAAGAGCTGTTGAAGCTGGTATCCTACTAGGAGAGACCGATATTACCTATGCTGAATATGTGAAGGGGCTTCTTTCAGATTACGGTTTTGATATCGAACATAGAGTCGCCCTCGCTGATATTGGAAAGTATCTACACATAATCTCTCATGATAAGAAGAAACGTGCCGGAAAGGTACGTTTTGTCCTTCAGAGAGGTATTGGTGATACGTTCCTCACACCTTTGGATCAAGAGATCATACGAGAAGTAGTCTCTACCTAGAAATTCTCGAATATCGAAGAGGCTTTACGATAGATCGAACTTATCCTATCTATCTCTACATCAGTGATATTATCGATCTCAGACATTGAATCCATGATCATCTGTATACTGTAAAGTGCGAGGTCTATTGCTGTATGGAAACTCTTAACAGATTTGAACCAGTACACATCATCCTTTCCATGCTCTATAGTCAAGAATCCAAGAACTTTTCGTTGATTCTTTAATTTACAGAAATTAAACAACAGATCAAGACTATCCATCAATTCATGGAACTGCTCATCGATGCTAAAATTACCCTTAGGTGGTGTGTCGAGAATACCCCCCTTAGAATTCATATACGGTACGATCTTCATGACACTCGTGATCCTGTCCCCTATATGGATATCATAGGAACGATAGGTTAGTTTAACTCTATAATTCCTCACACCCTTTGGATTCTTCATGAATGAATTATAAAGTGACTGAGATTTTTCCAAAGGGATGACTATGAGTTTCTTGTTTCCCTTATAGGGAATGATATCAAAGAGTTCAGAATAGAGAATGATCCTTGAATTTCCAGTCTTACTGTCATTGACTATCTTCTCATGATCTTTATGTATAGCAGGTCTTCTTTTTTCAGCTCTAGGTGCACCTTTCTCTACTACTGGGCTAGAACTGATCTGTGGAAAGAAATCTGGATATATCTCCTTGATCCACTCCTTACGTAGGACTGATACTGAACGTGCGAACATTCTAGTAGTCTTTACGACCTCACCAGCAACGATGAAGTTAGGATTCTCCTTGAACATGAATGATCCCGGATGGATGAATATCTTCTGTGCTGTTAACGAACGAAATGCACCACGACCATCTCGTACACAGACGAATTGTATAAGTCCTTTAGAGACTGCGCAGAGGTAATCATGCATCGATCCACCTTCTGATATCGGGATATCTAGAGAGGAGATGATCTCTTCTAGTTGTATGACGATATTGACTATCTCTTGCATCGTCTGGAAGTCAAGATAGTATTTCTTACAGAACTTCTCACGTTCGTTCTCATTTTCTTCTTTCGTATAGATCTTGTATAATTTTAAATAGGAGACAAAATCTCCATATTTGTCAGAGAAGGTATTCTGCATGGTACGTGATTCGATCTCCTTACCGACAGGGAAGGAGAATGGACTTCTTGAAGATAAGAAAGCAGCTGCGATCACGGTCTCATGAATTACCTGAGGATAGGTATATACCGCTTCAACGATCATACGAGAGTGTCTTGGTAGCAATGGGAACTCAGTCATGAGTTCTCCGATCTTCGTAAGCCTGTTATCTGAATCGATCGCCTCAAGAAGTTTTAAAGTGTTTACCGCACTGATGATACCTTCAAGGCCTGGAGAAGTGATGAAATCAAAAGCTTCAAAATTATTTATATCAAGTTCGGCCATTCTTAAGACGACTTCTGAAAGGTCTGTACGTTTTATCTCCTCAGGTGTGAACATGTTCCTTTTAGAGAATTCTTCCTGTTTGTATATACGGAAACAATAACCTGAAGTAGTACGCCCAGCTCGTCCCTTTCTCTGATTACATGAAGCCTGAGAAACAGGGATCTCGATAAGAGAGGAGGTGAAGGTGTTTGGATTATAGTAGTTCATCTTAGCAAGACCGGAATCGATCACTGTAGTGATATTATCGATCGTAATACTCGTCTCGGCAATATTAGTTGCGATGACGACTTTTGTCTTCCCTTCAGGAGTCTCGATAAAGACCCTTTCCTGGTCCTCTTTAGGGAGTCTTCCATAGAGAGGGATCAACATGAAATCCTTTGACCAGGATTCTCGAGCGATACCGAACATACAATCCTTGATCATTCTCTCTCCGGGTAGGAATATGAGAACATCACCTGGAATCTTCATCGTGTTACGATTGTGTACGATCTCAATGATCTTCCCTATGATCATATCATAGTTATCAGCCACCTTTGCAGGTGAATAGATGACTTTGATCGGATAGATCTTCGCATCGATATGAATGATCGGACAGCCACCGAAGTACTCTGAGAATATCGTAGGGTTGATAGTCGCTGATGAGATGATAAGTCGGAACTCAGGACGTTGTTTTAGGATCTCTTTAAGCAAGCCTAAGATAAAATCTATATTGAGAGAACGTTCATGTGCCTCATCAATGATCATGGTACTGTATTTACTCAAGAGAGTATCTGCTTTCATCTCCATGAGGAGTATACCGTCGGTCATGACCTTCAATTCAGTCTCTTTGACGGTCTTATCAGCGAATCTCATCTTGTAGCCAACAATACCGGGTATCTTAGTATTGAACTGTTTTGCAATGTAGGCACTGACTGAAAGGGTAGCGATTCGTCTCGGCTGAGTGATGCCGATGATGCCGTTCTTCGAGTAACCCGCTTCGTGAAGGATGATAGGAAGTTGTGTCGTCTTACCTGAGCCTGTAGGGGATTCTACAATGATCACCTGATTATCTTTTAATTCTTCTAGGATCCGTTCACGTTCTTTATAGACGGGAAGATCATGTGGTTTTATCACAAAATTTCTCCAATTGTTTTTTTGATGATAGTTGCAGCTTCGCTGCAGGTTATATTCTTATGTTCAGTACGTTCAACAAGGTTCTTCAATGTAAGGACCCCATTATCGGCCTCATCTGATCCTATGAACACTCCGAAAGGGATATCCTTTCTTTCAGCGAACTTGAACTGCTGAGGGAGTTTTTTCTTCTTGGGGAATACTTCTACTCGTAACCCCTCTGCTCTGAGCAGCTGGGCAGTCTTATGATAAACAGAAAGAAGTTCTTCATCGAGATCGAAGATGATGACATCAACAGTCCTGTCAGAACTCTTGTTCTCATCTGTATCCTCTAAAGCTGCAAGTAGCCTATCCAAGCCGATAGAAGCGCCAACGCCAGGAAGAGATTTCTTCGTATAGAGAGAGGCGAGGTCATTATACCTTCCTCCGGAACAGACAGAACCGATTGAAGGAGAATCGTCTAGGATAGTCTCATAGACGATTCCTGTATAATAATCGAGTCCTCTCGTGATTGACGGGTCTAACATGAAGTAATCAGTAAGTTCCAATGCTTCTATGAGATCAAAGATCCCTGCAAGTCTTATAGAGGCTGCTGTCTCTCCACCTGATAGCTCGACAATATTAGCAAAGGTATCTTTGAAAGATCCCTTGTCCTCGATGAAAGAGAGAATAGATAGAGCGATCTGTTCGTCGATCAATTCCTTAAGCTGGGTGATGACATTATCTCTACCGATCTTAGTAAGTTTATCAACGATCCGTAGGATCTCAATAGATTTATCCTGAATATCATAGCGATCGAGGAACGCATTGAAGATTCCTCTATGGGATACTTTGATAGTAAAGGACTCAATACCGATCCCCCTGAGAGATTGAAACATCATCAATAGGATCTCAAAATCAGCAGAGAGGCTATCTACTCCGACAATATCGAAGTCACATTGGAAGAATTCTCTATATCTCCCTCTTTGCGTATTCTCTCCTCTCCAGACTTTAGCTATATGATATCGTTTGAATGGTTCATATAGTTCATTGATATGTCCTGCCATATAACGAGCAAAAGGGACTGTGAGGTCAAATCTCATAGCAACATCACGTTTTCCATTGTCATTGAATCGATAGATCTGTTTATCAGTCTCTCCGCTTCCTTTTCCAAGTAGTACCTCGGTATATTCGAGAACAGGGGTATCGATCGGTTCGAAACCAAATGATCTGAATTTCATCTCTAGTGAATGGATGAGATCTCTTTTCTTTAGTTCCTGTTTAGGGAGAGAGTCTCTAAATCCTTTCAATACTCGTGGCTCGATGATCATGGGTTCTCCTTTTATCAGTAAACTAGTGAATTTAAGAATTCACTAGTTGTTAAATATCTAAAAAATTGCTACGCTAATAATACCGAATTACGATAATAACTTCAATCAATATGAGAACTATATAAATGCTAATACGTTATAAGATGAATGAGAGTGGCAAACGCCAAGCAATCGCAAAAGTTTTTACTGAACAGGACTATACCATGCAAATGGAGGCTATAGACCGTGATGCAGTGTTTATCATCGATAAACTTAAGAAGAGTGGCTTTGAAGCCTATATAGTCGGCGGAGCAGTCAGAGACCTTCTACTCAATAAGAGTCCTAAGGACTTCGATATCGCGACTGCCGCATCTCCTAAACAGATAAGGAAGCTCTTCTGGAACTCTAGAATCATTGGTAGAAGATTCAAACTCGTGCATATCTATTTCCAAGAGAAGATATTCGAAGTATCTACCTTCAGATCAAGTACCATAGATCCTGAACAGGGTAATAATATCTACGGTACGATTGAAGAAGATGCGAAA
>CAZLZY010000086.1:0-8650 GCA_964564075.1 uncultured Spirochaetales bacterium | reverse complement strand
CTATTCTCATCATATGACCCTTTTCTTCATCTTTCAGACTCTTTGAGAATATCGGTATTGTTCTTTCCAACGTAGAACGCGGGATATACTCTTCCATTGTGATAAAATCATCATCAATGACAAAACCTGGTAGCCCGATCTCTTTCTCGAATAGTATGAGTCTTGCTCGTAAGCTTTCATGGATCTGTTGATGATCACCAGAAGGATCTAGTAGGTTGGTCTGCTCTTTTGGATCAGACTCAAGGTCAAAGAGCTCTTCGTGGCCACCACCAAAATAGTAGTTATATTTGTACTGTCTGTCTCTAATACTAACCCAGCGTTTATTGCCTTTATTGTGTTCTACATACTGCAGGGTCCTGTCTTTTCTCTTCTCACTCGTGATCAGGCTCTCCCCAGGAAGAACATGACTCCCAGGATATGAGAGGCCAGCAGCATCAAGGAGAGTCGGGAGTATATCATTGAGATCGATGAACTCATCATTTGAGGTGTTCGCCTCAATAGATTTTGGATATCTGATGATGAAGGGGATCCTTGAAGATCCTTCATATGGTAGGAACTTCTGGTATGTCGCATTATCTCCTAGCATCTCACCATGATCAGAGGTGAAGAGGATCAACGTATTATCAAGTTGATTAGTCTCTTCAAGATGATCTAGGATCCTCCCTATCTGATGATCCACAAAGGATATTGAGCAATAATAGAGTCGTTTCACCCTATCAAGGTATTCTGGACTTGGATACTCGACTATGGTACTGTTCTCTTCAGCAATAGCTGATAAAGGTGTGTTACTAGAGAAACTCTCTGGTATCTTCACATCATCATAGAGATGAGCAAATTCCTTAGGTACATCAAAAGGTGGATGTGGCTCAATGAAACTTGACCAGATCAGAAAAGGCCTATTCCCATTATTCACATCGATCGCATCGATAGTCTCATCAGCGACCCAGGTAGACCCATGATGTTCAGTCGGAATGAATGATTGCTGAGGCATCATATAAAAGTAGTTCCTCACTCCATGAATACTTTGGATAGTCCCAAGATCATTCTTTGCAAGATATATAGCATATTCATCATCCTGCCTGAAACGAGGGATCTCCTCCATCAACTTCATCCTGGTGAATCCATTATGGATTCTTGTCGGGCTGAAATGCATCTTCCCTATAGCGATGCTAGTATAACCGTCATTAGTAAGGAGTTCAGGGAATGTAGGGATATCATAGGGGACTTGTCGTTCATTATTGAAGTAGTTGTCATCAAACCCATGATACCTACTCGATAAGCCTGTTATGATATTATGTCGTGCAGGAATACACGCTGGATTGGGAGAATAGGCATGAGTATAGAGACATCCACCCTCTGCTAATCTATCTAGATTCGGTGTGATCATATGAGAGTTACCAGCAGCATGAATGGTATCAAACCGTTGCTGGTCAGTCGTGATCAATAATACTCACCCTCTTCATATACGAGTAAAGATCTCATGGAGACACATATTATACATATTCTTATCTCCGAAGCATAATAAGAGTATACTTGCTGTTTTGAGATCGTATCATGCCACATGGCAGGAAAGATTCTCTTTCTAGTCCAAATACTATTAATCCATTTCTCCACACATTTCCAACCCCCCATAGATTCCTTTTAGAAGGGTATGTGAATCTCTTTGTTTGTCATGAAGCTCCAAGGTGATCACGGCAGTGAGACTCTCGAAGATCTCCCGGGTCATGGCACCTTTTACCGGTGCGGTAAGGCTCCCCGCAATATCTGCTGTTGCAGTTATCGTTAGATCGAACTCTTTATCAGAACAGCAGATCGAGATAGCGTTACTCTCTTGGGAGAGTACCCGTATCGTTGCATGAGAATAGGTGGCGAACGTATGGATCCTTCCTTGTACATAGAGGAAACAGATCAATCCGTTAAAAGCTTTCCCAAGCCAGGGAATCGTTGCATAGGAGAGCATGAAGGAGGTTCCCGGCATATCGAAGGTATTACATTGCATCCATATCCAACGCTCTGGGAAAGAGGTTCCCCAGTCTTTTTCAATATAGCCCTGCGCATCCTCTAGGGTATAGGACCTATCTCCGATCCTACATTCTCCAGAGACCTTATGGTCTACGGAGACTACTCCATGATTACACTCCATGAAGGGGACAAAGGAGTACCATCCCATAATCCCAGGGGAGAATAACGTACTAGGATAGCGAATCTGATCTCTATAGGTAAGATCACACCTGAAATGGAAAGACTCCTCAGTGATATCAACGAGGATCCTCTTTGCAGAGAACTGATTCTCACCAATAGAGATAGAGAAGCTCGAGGGATCATAGACAAAGGATTCTAGAGGGAATCTGAAGTAGTAGGTCTTTCCGTTTGTACCATCTAGAAGTTGTATGAATGCATGAGAATCTCCCGGATTAAGAGATACTCCTGGAATCAGGCAGAAAACAAGATGGTTCTCAGAATCAGTATGTTTGAAGTACCACCCTTCAAAATAATCAACTTTTTTCAGGTTTCCCTGAAATAGTTCAGGGTGCAGTTGTTTAATCATGAGTAATGATACCATACCTTTCATGATATTTTTTTTACTTTTTCACTTCCTCATTAAAAGAATGCCTGATACAGTATATGTATGACAATAATGAACAGAATAGCCAATAGCATCTTCAGGGGGATCTTGCGAACCACCTGTAGGATGAACCAAGAAGAACTCAATAAAGTCCCAGAGCATGGGCCTATGATCATCGTGACCAACCACATCAACGTACTAGAAGGACCTCTTATCTATCTCTTCATGAGACCTAGAGATACCATAGCAATGGCTAAACAGGAGTTATGGAATCATGGATTCACTAAGACGATCATGAATTGGTGGGAATGTATTCCGATAAACAGAGGGATGCTTGATAGAGAAGCTATGAACTCATGCTTCGGAATCTTAGATGAGGGGAAGTTCCTCTGTATCGCACCAGAGGGGACTCGTTCTCCTGATGGTCAGCTGATACAGGGAAAAGCCGGTAGTGGATTCATCGCGGCTAAGAAGAGGGTACCTATCCTACCGATAGCAAATTGTGGTATGGAGAGTTACACGAAGAACCTCAAAAGGTTGAGACGGACGAATGTGACGATCAAGGTAGGAAAGCCCTTCGAGATCGATCTTGATAAGAAGAGATTAACCCCAGATGAAAGACAGGGGATCACTGATGAGATGATGATCAGATTGGCAAAGCTCATGCCGGATTCATATCATGGGTTCTATGCATCGCGAGTAGATGATCCATTGGTTTTGACAAAGACTATAGAGGATTAAAGCCTCTCTAGGAGCATCTTCGATACCTCTTCTGCAGATAATGCAGCAGGGGTATTTTTTATGCCTACAGCTGGAGCTAGTGTTTCAAGCTCCTCCTTAGTAAACCCATATTGGCTAAGACGAGGGAGAGAGAATTCTGATTCCCATCGGTTGAGGATGTCACTAAGGATATCAAGGCCCTTATCGATCCCTTCAGGTTGAACCCCCATGAGGGCATACCCCGCCTGTGCATAGGCATTGAGAGACTGAGCTCTCCCCTCCACTTTCAAAGCAGCGATGATAGTCTCAGTCGCAGATCTGAGTAACGTCCCACAGACGACTCCATGAGGAATAGCCCTTGCACCACCTAATACCGAAGCAGCACCATGAACGACTCCGAGATTCGCATTAGCAAGTGCAACCCCCGAGAGGTATGCTGCATACGCCATCTGAGTCCTTGCGTCACTGTTATCAGAGAGAGAACCATTGATGATGCCAGGCAGGACTGATCCTGAGATGGTTAGCCCCTGAAGAGCCAATCTCTCAGTGAAGGGATTAGATGCAGTCGAGACATATGCCTCGAGAAGTTGTGTTACCGCATCAAGTCCAGAAGCAGCTGATACCGCTCTTGGACAAGTTGTGATAAGTTCCCCATCAAGTATTGCTAGATCAGGTACATACTGTATGTGACGAAGAGATTTCTTGAAACCATTCGCCCCTACAGAGCTGATCACAGCATTCTTGGTGGCCTCAGTACCTGTCCCTGATGTGGTAGGTACTGCAACGAGCCCAAGACGTTTACCTGAAGGAGTAAGGGTCCCGACACCTTCTAGGTAATCGGTTATGGATGAACTATTTCCCAAACGCCCCTCTGCTATCATGGCTGATACAGCTTTAGCAGCATCTATGACACTCCCTCCACCGATACCGACCACACAGGTGGGATCTTTCTCGATATGTGCTTGAGTGATAGCAGTTACTATCTCCGGTGAGGGTTCATCGAGAATCTGTTCTATCACGAACTTGATCCCATGCGCTCTACACTGCTCTTCGATCGAAGAAAGATGCCCTGATCTCTTGAAGGAACTCCCACCAATACAAAGGAGTATCGATGTATGATCCTGAGCTTTAAGCCAACCAATTAGCGTCTTTAAAGACCCCGCTCCGACCTCTAGCTGTGGTAGAGCAGCAAGTGAGAATGAGTTCATATGTTCCATAGATTATGCTACCTCTTGGGGATATGGTGTCGTCTTTCAGCGGGTTCTTCGTGTTCTCTGAACAGGATCGCTATATTTCCGATGACTGAGATCATCTCTGAGGAGGTCTTCTTAGCCATGTCAGCTGCTAGCTCTCTTCGTTGTGATTTATGATTGACGAACTTGACTTTGATAAGCTCATGATTCGCTAATGCTTCTTCAAGAGCTGCTACCACACGTTCATCTGCACCCTGCTTGCCCACAAATACGATGGGACTGAGCTTATGAGCTCTCTTCCGCAGGAAATTTCTTGCATATGTTTCCATTTATACCTTCCTAACATGAGTGAAGGTCCTCTTACCATAAGAGAACCTTCTTTTCAGATAATAGCGCTACTGTATCAGAAGTCTATGCCTTATACAATTGTGCAACCTTGAAGCGCTTGATCTTTTTCGTAGAAGTCATCTCCATAGGTTCATCGATGACCATCACTTTCTCTATTCTCTTATATTGCATCAGCTGTTTGTTGATCTCAGCTACGATCTCTTCGAATCGTGCCTGCATGACAGCCTTATCATTCTTCACTTCCTCTCTATATGCATCAGTAGGATAGAAGATTGATCTGATACCTTCGATCTTTGCCTTCTCATCTTTCACATAACCGAGTACGAGGACCTGTTCGATCTCATCATAGAGCTGGAATGAATCTTCGATCTCTTCTGGGAAGACATTCTTGCCCCCCTCAGTCACGATAAGGGATTTCATCCTTCCGGTTAGCATCAGGTAGTTATCACTATCAAGGTATCCGACATCACCAGTCTTGAGCCATCCATCCGCTGTGAAGATCTCATCGGTCGCCTCTTTGTTGTTATAGTACCCCTGCATGACCATAGGTCCTTTGATAAGGATCTCACCAACACCTTGACTATCGGGTTTATCGATCTTCATCTCTGTCTGAGGTGTCACCTTACCTACGGAGATCTCCTTATATGCATGAACAGGGTTCAAAGCTACGATCGGAGAGGTCTCTGTCAATCCGTATCCTTGTACGAAATCTATACCAAGTTGGTTATAGAGTTTGAACGTAGATGCAGGTAATGGCCCTCCACCACAGATACAGATCCTGATATTATCAAGTGAGATCTTCGCGAGGATGCTTCTGAACATCTTGTGTCCAGGATTCACTTTGAATACCTTCTTGATGAAACCTGAGATACTCATCAATACTCTGATGATCCCATATAATATGATCCCCTTATCTTTGATCCCATTCAGGAGACCTTTGAGGAGTTTGTTGAATAGTACTGGTACGCCCAGGAACATAGTGACTTTCGCAGTCTTCAGATCTTTTAATATCTGCTTCAAGATGATCTTCTTACCGAATACCACTTCAGCACCGACTGAGATCGTCTCGATAAAGACAGCTAACATGGTATATGAGTGATGGATCGGAAGGAGCGCATAGAAGACATCCGTATAAAGGACGTTCATATTACCTTGAGCAAGATAACAGTCACTTACAAGGTTCTTATGAGTGAGCATGACACCCTTTGGATTCCCTGTCGTCCCTGAGGTGAACATGATAGCAGCTAGATCCTCTTCCCGTGCAGGTGTTCTCTTCACGAACTTTGGTTCTAACACATCATAGACATAATCTGGTCTCTTCGTTGATAAGGAATAGGTCTTTATGAGGCCTAGTTTGTTATCCTTATTCAGATCATCATACTTCTCCTCATCGACAAAGAGGATCTTTGCTTTGGAGAATTCCATGAGAAACTCCAACTCCTTGATCTTCAGTTGATAATCGAGGGGAACTACCACACAACCTGCATAGAGGATCGCAAGATATGTCACAGCCCACTCTGGACTGTTCTTACCAGTCAGAGCAACACGGTCACCTTTTCTGACGCCCTGGTTCCTGATGGTATTTGATAACTGAATGATCTTCTCTTGAGCCTGGGTATAGGTCAACATGACCTCATCAGGACTGTAGACGGTGAAACATCTTCTATCAGGATGCCTCTTTACGGTGATATCGAACATCTCTGGTAAGGTCGGCCACTCTCCTGTGAACATATCTCCTTTGAATTCCTGAAGGAATTCCCAGGGGCGATCATCGTGTTTAATACTCATATACCACTCTCCTCTACTGATTTATGTAAAACTTTTACAAAGTATCTCATGGTATTAAAGACTACTGTAAAACAGAGCACGGTGCAAGTGTTAAAGACAAAATTTCGAAATGTGTCATTTTAAAATTTGATATGAGAGAGGCACTTCTTTAACAGACTGAGATACCCACCACCGAATAGATTCACATGGTTAAGCGCATGATAGAGCTGGTAGATATACTTTCTGCTTGCATATCCGAGAGAAAGAGGATACTCATCCTTATAGGCGGCAAAGAACTCCTCAGGGAAGGCTCCGAATAACTCAGTCATGGCAAGATCGGCCTCTCGGTCCCCATAGAAGACTGCAGGGTCGATGAGAACAGGTCTCCCTGTCTTATCAAATAGATGGTTCCCACCCCAGAGGTCACCATGAAGTAATGAGAGAGAATCTGGCTCCTCTAGATATTGATCAAGATTATCGATCAGATAGGAGAGCTTCTTCTTCATATCCTCATCTAACTGGTTATGCTCCACTGCACGATCATATTGGGGGCGCAATCGATGTTCTTTGTAGAAAGTGACCCAGGAATCCTCCCAGGTATTGATCTGTAGGGTAGCTCCGATATAGTTGTTCATGGGGAATCCTGCTCGATCATTGCTACTGTTCTTATGCAGTCTTGCAAGCATGGTCCCCAACTGAGCATAGGCTGCATCACTCTTCTCCCCTTGATGGATGAATTCTAACAGCAGATATTGATTATTGTTCAAAGACCCATACCCTAACACTTTTGGGATCAGAAGGCCTTCAGGTGCGAACGAGGCAAGAGCCTTGAGCCCTACAGCTTCAGTCTCAAAGAGGTCATAGGGTTGTTTCGTGTAGTGTTTGATCACATATTTCTTTTGATTCGTATCAGTGAAGGTATAGACTTCCGCTATATCTCCTCCACGCAATGGCTGAAGTGAACCGTCTACGAATGAGATACCGTACATAGTCGCAATATCACCAATGATCCTTTTCATATCGTATCCTTTTCTATCCTATCTATGATTATATCACAGGTTCTTAATAACATCATCATAACATTATCAAATCCTTGAGCCCCCCCATAATAGGGATCGGGAACATCTCCTGGTCCCTCAGGATCGAATTCCCGGAACATCTTCACCCTACGCCGTTCTGACTCATCTTTTGCCATTCGCAAGATATCTGATAAATTATTGCTATCCATGGCCAGGATCAGATCATACTCTTGAAGATCATGAATGGTGAAATGGCGGGAATGGTGATAGATATCAACAGCATAGCTCTTGGCAGCTTTTCTCATCCTGCTATCGGAGAGATCCCCGACATGATACGAGCTCGTCCCTGAGGACTCGGCTTCTATGAGAGCAGAAAGCCCCCTCTGTGCTACTCTCATCTCGAAGACTGACTGGGCAGCTGGTGAGCGGCAAATATTCCCTAAACAGACAAACATCACTTTCATCTACTAACCATACCATAGAATCTATGCTAATTCATCTTGGTTCTTCATTACGTCTAAATTCATTGACCATTATCGAATCCTGTACTAGAGTATCGAGTATGAAATTTTCAGATTTTGATTCAGCATGTACCCATATAGAATCCTTCGCGAATCTTGCTAAGAGCATGAACTATACCGTCAGGTCCTATCGCCTTGACAGGATGCAGGCACTCCTTGACCATTTCGATCACCCGGAAAGGGATTTCAAATCGATCCATATCGCCGGATCGAAAGGGAAAGGTTCTACAGCTATCTATATCTCGAAGGGTCTTAAAGCGCTTGGTTTCCGATGTGGGCTCTACAGCTCCCCCCACGTCTCGACCTATCGGGAACGATTCACCCTCAGTGGACTCTTCTTCGATGATCACTTCCTCCTATCTATTGCGAACGGGATGCTTGAGAAGCTTAGTAGTTTCACCTTCCAGGAGGAGTATGGATACACCTCCCCTACCACCTTCGAACTATTGACCCTTCTCGGATTTCTCCTCTTCTCACGAAGTGAATGTGAATATGCCGTGATCGAGACAGGGCTCG
>CAZLZY010000085.1:0-8852 GCA_964564075.1 uncultured Spirochaetales bacterium | reverse complement strand
GCACATGAACCAGTCATCTTAGGATGGCTGGTTTTTTTATGCTAAAAAATAGGGACCCAATACCTTTGAAGATAAGGGGTCCCCTATATATAGATCAGATCTATGAACCTATTATGAAGTATATTTCTGGGCTACAGCTTTATACATGACATTCAGGGCATGCAGATACTCATGGTCATAGACACCGATGATACAGGTGATCATCGATCCACCATAACTCAGATATCTAATAGAGATCCCCTCTTCTGCCAAAGCTGAAGAGACATCTCCAAGGATACCTCGTGCTTCATAGAGGCCTTCACCAACGAGACCTATCATGGCGATCTGCTCTTCGGTATCGATCTCATCCGGGTCAAGTTCTTTCTTGATCCGTTCTATGAATCCCTTCTGGTCCCGAAGGAGTTCCTGCTTGAAATAGCATGAGAGAGAATCAAACCCATCAGATGAGAATTCAGGTACAATACCATAGACTTTCAAGATCGTCTCAAGTTTCAGTTTATAGTCAGCCTCCTTATTCAGGAAATGTTTCTTAATATGAAGCCTACAGTAACCAGTCTTTCCTGATATCCCTACAATAGGAAGTATCGATGTGTCTCGTGTCGGTCCCATCATAGTACCTGAAGCTTCAGGATCATTGGTATTCTTCACGCATATGGGGATACCTACCGATCGTACTGGAGCGATAGCCTCTTCATGGAATACATTTGCTCCCACAGAGGCAAGCTCCCTGATCTCCTGATAGGTGAGTTTATGAATCACTAGCGGCTCATCTACGATCCTAGGATCAGCCATTCTAATTCCTGAGACATCGGTCCAGTTCTCATAGAGCTTTGCTGCGACACTTCTTGCAGCGATAGCTCCGGTGATATCAGATCCACCCCGAGAGAAGGTCTTTACCTTCCCATCAGTACCTGACCCATAAAATCCTGGTAGGATATAGTTCTTTGTATTATCGATAGCATCTGAAAGCATCTTGTAGCTTTTTGCATCTACTGTACCATCATCATTAAGGAAGATATATTCTTGAGTATCCAAGAACTCCCAACCCATGCTCGAAGCTATGACTTGAGCACTCAAGAACTCTCCACGTGAAGCTGCATAATCAGGACCTGCTCCATCTAGTATATTCTTCTCGATCTCATCGATCTGAGCAGCTAAGCTGTCAGTAGCAAGATCAAGATCTTTTGCGATCTCTAGGTATCGGGTTCGGATCTGATCGAATTCGGTTGTCATCGATCTACCCTCAGCTGTCAGCTGCTGACAGGTATAGAGCATATCAGTGATCTTGATATCGTCACTGTTCCTCTTCCCTGGTGCAGATACGATAGCGATCTTACGATCTTCATTCGATGTGAGTATATTCTCAACTTTCTTTATTTGATTTGAGTCAGCAACAGAGCTTCCTCCGAACTTGCATACGATCATTAATATCCCCCATGAATCATTTTGGTGTGATTGTACTGATATATGGCTCCTTTTGCAATGATCGAAACCCTACATCAAAAGAGCCCTCAATTGGCGCCTAGAGACATTGAGTACATCCTCAGAATCACGGTAGTAGGGCATATCATGTAAAATGCAGGAGATTCTCTCCTACATCAAGAACCTTGCATATCCTCCGAACATATTATAATCTAGGGCTATGAAGCATGAATCGTTAACAGACAGTCAGTTGCAGGAAAGGATCACATATTTCGGAGAGATCATCACAGAGGAGCGACTCCATCGTATACAAGAGGTCCTACAGCAGAGGACCCGTTATGTCTCAGTCATCCTAGAAGATATCTTCCAACCACATAATGCAAGTGCTGTATTACGTAGCTGTGACGGCTTTGGTATTCAGGATGTACATATCATAGAGAACATGAATAATTTCCACCTCACCAAGGGTATCGAACTCGGGACGAGTCAATGGTTGACCATCAATAGACACCGTGAAGAGAATACCGATAATACGGTACAAACGATCAAGCAGTTGAAGAGTGAAGGGTTTCGGATCATTGCGACAACCCCTCATAATAATGATGTGAACCTAGAAGAACTCGATGTCACAAAAGGGAAGATGGCTCTCATGTTCGGTACAGAACTGACCGGTTTGAGTGCTACAGCGTTAGACCTTGCTGATGAGTATCTGAAGATACCGATGTATGGTTTTGTCGAAAGTTTCAATATCTCAGTATCTTGTGCTATCACTCTTCACCATATCACCCAGGCCCTAAGATCCTCCGATGTGAATCTAGCACTAAAGGAACGTGAAAGACTAGAACTGACCTACAACTGGATCAGAAATAGTATAAAACACCCTGAACTACATGACAAACACTTCTCTTAACCCAAATTAATGCTCCCCTCATAATTAATACATGACTTCTCAGCATTCTTACGCTAGAATGAAGTAAATCGAAAAGTGGAGCACAATATATGAAAGATTCAAAAAAAGCCATATGGTCATGGGCTTGTTATGACTGGGCGAACAGCGCATTCGCTACGACTGTCATGGCAGGTTTCTTTCCTGTCTTCTTCAAGGCCTATTGGTCAACCGGGACTACTGTACAGCAGAGTACCTTCTATCTTGGACTAGCGAACTCTATCGCCTCTATCTTTGTCGCAGCTTTAGCCCCCATCTTAGGAGCGATTGCCGACAGAGGTAGTATGAAGAAGAAATTCCTCATATTCTTTGCATATCTTGGCTGTATCATGACGGGAGGGCTGTGGTTCGTACAAACAGGTCTCTGGCCGATGGCGATCCTCTTCTATATCACTGCAACAATCGGCTTCTCTGGTGCTAATATCTTCTATGATTCACTACTACCTTCCGTTGCATCTGCGAAGAAGATCGATTATGCATCTTCATTGGGCTTCGGTCTTGGGTACATCGGTGGAGGACTACTGTTCCTCATCAATGTAGCCATGTATCTGAAACCTGAACTATTCGGGATCGCTGATTCTACTCTAGCTATCAGGATATCTTTCCTGACAGTAGCGATCTGGTGGGCACTCTTCTCGATCCCTATCATGCTGTTCGTCAAAGAACCTAAGAACTATGAGAAGGTCTCGACGAGACAGGCTGTAAAAGAGGGATTCCAACAACTCGGACATACATTCAAAGAGATCAGACACCTCAAGGTCGTCGGGATCTTCTTGATAGCCTACTGGCTCTATATCGATGGGGTTGATACGATCGTTCGTATGGCCGTAGATTATGGGACATCAATCGGATTCCCTGCAGATTCTCTGATTATTGCACTGCTTCTTGTACAGTTCGTAGCGTTCCCCGCTACCCTGCTCTATAATATATTCGGGCAGAAGATTGGAATCAAGAAAGCTCTATTGATCGCTATAGTCGCTTATTCATTCATTGCGATCTTCGGCTACTTCATGGTGGAGACCTGGCACTTCTATGCTCTTGCTGTTGCTATCGGACTGTTCCAAGGTGGTATCCAGGCTTTGAGTAGAAGTTACTATACCAGATTGATCCCAGAACAGCAGGCAGCTGAATTCTTCGGATTCTTCAATCTTCTCGGCAAGTTCGCAGCAGTCATCGGACCGGTACTCATGGGTGGTGTGACGATCTTAACTGGTAGTAACCGACTCGGGATGCTCTCTATCGTTGTCCTCTTCATAGCAGGTGGAGTGATGCTACTCAAAGTGGATGAAGACGAGGGAAAGAAGAATCTTGAAGCCTATCTTGAAACTGGAAAACAGCAGATCATCTGATATCATCAAGAAGGTTCTCTAGCTTAGCATAGTGAGAGCCATACCAGTAGATCTTACCGCATGAAGCACATTGGAAGAAGGAGTCGATATAAAGCGTGGTCTCCTCTTCCAGGTCTTCTGCGATAGATTCCTTTGACACCTCATGCAATAGACCATTACAATTCGAACAGCGATATAGGAATCTCTGGCTGCCAATAAGTTGATAACGCTTCATCACCTCTTTTACCTGTTCTTGGACTTGTGTATCTCTGATAAGCATTCCCTCTGCTATCAGTTTATGTTTCAATAACTCCCTACTCCTAGTGAGGATGACTGAGCCCTCAGCTCCTTCCAATATTTGAGGATGATCTATATCAGAGAAATAGACTGCATTGAATCCTAAGAGCCTTAGATACGTCGCCAGCTTCCCCAGATGTGCATCTAGTATGAATCTCTGTCCTTTGTAGGGAAGGGTCTCTCTAGGCTCTATGGTGATGACCTCTTCGGGGCTCATGATATGGGAACTCATCACGAGAATCGAATCCACAGAACATGACTCGATCTCAGTATGAGGTATCCCTATTGATTCAATACAATCCTTCAGACTCTGTTGGTCATGGTACCTGATGACCGCAGTCAGATCTGACAATACGGTGGAATGATATACCATCCACTGCATACCCTCTGGAACTCGTATAAGAACGGTCTCATGGGTATTCATCTCAAAGACTCAAATATTTTGCAGTAACTTGATCCAATATATTGAGTTTTTCAATGAACTCACCTATTACTAAATCACTTTCCACTACTTCTAGGATGATAAGACCTGAAGTCGAACAGGATCCTTCTGGAAGATCATGCAGACCCAATCGCACCTTGATCATACATCCATGCTCAGTCAGCAGTCTCTGAACCTCTGCAGCATGTTTAGTTCTCGCATCTATCTTTATCGCAATGATCTTATAATCCATAAGCTCTCCTTCGTTTCTGATTGTTACTTTATTATACTCCTCAGTCATAGAGAAATATAGATTTTGTTATACAATTGACCAAGGAGTTAAGGATAGCTACAATGAATTCATGACAGAACTTATAAGCAAATTCATACCAATCTTCATCCTGCTACTCATTGGACTACTTCTTCGAAAGACTGGGATTCTTACTAAGAATTTCGTAGATGACATCAAGAAACTGATCGTAACGATCACGCTTCCCGCAACACTCTTCATCTCGTTCCTCACGATGGAACTCAAGAGTTCATATCTAACGTTGTTCGCAGCGACGATCATCTACTGTTTCCTACTCTTCTTCGTCGGGATCATCTTGAAGAAGGCTAAGATAGGGGTTCATCCCTACTCAGAATTCTTCTATACCGGTTTTGAGTTTGGCATGGTGGGAGTGGCTCTCTTCTCAAGCCTTTTCGGAGCAGAGAATCTCTACGCTATCTTATTACTAGGATTAGGTCATGAGATATTCATCTGGTTCTTCTATGTCCCCGCTTTGCAGTTCAAGAGTGAGGGAAAACTGAATGTTCTCTCTGTGATCAGATCCTTCATCACATCACCACTTATCATAGCGATTCTTTCAGCTCTCATCTTGAACCTATCAGGAGCCTACGAATCAGTCGATCAATACAAAGTCACTGCTGGTGTCGTACGGGCACTCCAGATGTTGGCAGCTATGACCTCACCTCTGATCCTTCTTGTGATCGGCTTCCAGATGAAGTTCGAGAAGACAGGATTGAAGGAATCCTTCAAACTCATAGGTTTGCGACTTATAGCAGTATGGACATTAGGGCTTCTCTTCATGTTCATAACCGATGCCTATATCATGGAACTCAATACCCTCATGAGAAATGCATTCATCACCTTCATCGTGCTACCGCCGCCATTCGTGATCCCGGTATTCCTACCGAAATCTGAGAAGAAGGCAAATCAGTTCTATAATAATGCATTAGTGATCTATACCGTCATCACATTGGTGATGTATATCACGATCATGATGATCCTAGCATAACAAAAAAGGTTGTCTTTTTTATAAGACAACCTTTTTTCTACACTATTCCCACTCAACAGTCCCTGGTGGTTTTGATGTGATATCGTACAAGACACGATTCACTCGAGCTACCTCATTACAGATCCTGTTCGAAGCTGCCTGCAGTACTTCAGGTGGGAACCGATACCAGTCAGCAGTCATTGCATCTTCACTCGTAACAGCACGGAGTGAACAGACCTCTTCATAGGTCCTCTCATCTCCCTGAACACCTACACTCTTGACCGGCAGGAGACAAGCGAGCGCCTGCCATATCTCACCGTATAGACCGGCTTTCCTGATCTCTTCGATAAAGATCTCATCGACATCTCTAAGGGTGTCTAGACGATCTTTTGTGATCTCTCCGATACATCTGATCCCCAGTCCTGGACCTGGGAAGGGGTGTCTATATACTACTTCATCAGGAAGTCCAAGCTCTTTCCCAAGTTCTCGAACCTCATCCTTGAAGAGTTCTCGTAATGGTTCGATAAGTTCGAATCTGAGATCCTCAGGGAGTCCTCCGACATTATGGTGACTCTTGATGGTCGCTGAAGGACCTCCTGTTGCTGAGATACTCTCGATAACATCAGGATAGAGGGTTCCTTGAGCAAGGAAATCTACATGGCCGATAGCCCTAGCTTCCTGCTCGAAGACTTCGATGAACTCCTTCCCTATGATCTTTCTCTTTGCCTCAGGTTCTGAGACTCCTTCGAGTTTCGAGAGGAATCTCTCCTGGGCGTCAGCATACTGTAATCTGATATGGAAATTATCTCTAAAAAGCTGTATGACCAGATCTGCCTCTCCTTTTCGGAGTAGCCCATTGTTGACGAAGACACAGACGAGTTGGTCCCCTATAGCTTTATGCAGGAGAGCAGCGACTACTGAAGAGTCCACGCCACCTGATAACCCACAGAGAACGATCCTATCTCCGACCTTCGCTCTAACATCAGCGATAGCAGTGTCAACGAATGAGCCCATACTCCAAGACGGTGTACATCCACAGATCTTATGAACGAAATTACTGATAAGAAGTGTACCATCAGAAGTATGGACTACTTCAGGATGAAACTGTACTCCATACATATTTCTTGTATGATTCTCAATAACTGTGAACTCACAGTTCTCAGTTGATCCGGTACAGATGAATCCTTCAGGAAGAGCTGCGACTGAATCCCCATGACTCATCCAGAGCTGAGAACCTGAATCGATTCCAGAGAACAGTGGGGAGTCTTCTCTCTTCTCAAGAGCCGCGAACCCATACTCTCTCTTCTCAGGTCTCTGGACATCGCCTCCGAGAACGAGAGACATGACTTGCAGACCGTAACATATCCCCAGTATAGGGATACCGAGATTGAAGATCTCAGTATCCGGTCTTGGGGAGCCCTCATCTCTTACACTCGCAGGACCTCCACTGAAGATGATACCTGAGGGTTTAAGCTCTCTGATCTTCTCTATAGAGGTGTTGAAAGGGAGTATCTGGCTATATACATGAGTCTCTCGTACTCTTCTCGCAATAAGTTGACTGTACTGAGCCCCAAAATCTAATACTATGATTATCTGGTCATGTTCGATCATCTTTACCTCGTTATTTGATAGTTCAAGGGTTCTTCAGTGATAGTGATATCATGAGGATGACTCTCATTGATACCCGACTGAGTGACCTGGATGAATTCTGCACGCTTCTGCAGCTGCCCTATAGTAGCACATCCACAGTATCCCATTCCAGCACGTAGCCCACCGACTAACTGATGAACATAGGTAGCGAGAGCTCCTCTGAAAGGTACGCGTCCTTCGATACCTTCAGGTACCAGCTTCTCAGCATCTTTGACATCTTCCTGCATATAACGGGCTTTACTACCCTTCTGCATCGCTTTTACTGAACCCATACCTCTATGAACCTTATAGTTCCTACCCATGTGGGTGATGACCTCTCCTGGAGACTCTGCAGTACCTGCAAAGAGGTTACCGATCATGACAACATCTGCACCAGCTCCGATGGCCTTTACGATATCACCACTGAACTTGATCCCTCCATCTGCAATGACAGGGATCCCCTGTTCACGAGCAACCTCGGCGACATCCATGACTGCGGTGAACTGTGGTACTCCTACTCCAGCTACGATTCGAGTCGTACAGATAGAACCAGGACCTACACCAACTTTGAGGGCATCGACACCGGCATCGATCAGAGCCTGGGCAGCCTCTTTTGTGACGATGTTACCTGCGATGACATCGATCTGGGGAAACTCCTTCTTTATCATGCGAACGGTTTCAGCGACCATGACATTATGGCCATGAGCACTATCAACTACGAGCAGATCGACATCTGCAGCTACGAGAGCTCTTGCTCTTTCGATCTCAGCAGCTCCGGTGCTCAGTGCTGCTCCGACTCGCAGTCTACCTGTGTCATCCTTACAACTGTTTGGATAGTCTTTTGCCTTCATGATATCCTTGAAGGTGATGAGTCCCTGAAGGATTCCCTGTTCATCGACGATCGGGAGCTTTTCGATCCTATAGGTATGCAGCAAGGCACTCGCCTCTTCAAGACTGGTCCCTGGTGCAGCGGTAATAAGATCCTTACTGGTCATCGCTTCAGAAAGTTTCATATCGAAGTCTTCATGGAACCTGAGGTCCCTATTCGTCAGTATTCCGACAAGTTTTCCCTTCTCATCAGTTACCGGAATACCTGAGATATGATATCGCTCCATCAGATCCATTGCATCTTGAACGGTATTATCAGGATTCAAGGAGATCGGACTGGTGATGATCCCAGACTGAGATCGTTTTACTTTGTCGACTTCAGCAGCCTGTTCTTCGATAGAAAGGTTCTTATGGATGATACCTATACCACCCTGTCGTGCAAGAGCAATAGCCAAGCGTGATTCAGTCACGGTATCCATCGCTGCACTGACCAATGGGATCTGAAGTTCTATATTCCTGCTGATCCGAGTCTTAGTGATCACATCTCGAGGAACGATCTTTGACTCTGAAGGAACCAACAGCACATCATCAAATGAGAAACCTTTTCTAATCTCTTTCATTTCCTTGTCCTTTCTTGATTTGTATTTGTATATATCGAGTAAGGTAGTAGAGTGAACTAAAATCACTCTACTATCCTTCTCAGG
>CAZLZY010000084.1:4354-8863 GCA_964564075.1 uncultured Spirochaetales bacterium | reverse complement strand
CATCACCAAACAGAGACGCATAGCCCTCACCAGCGTCATTGATGATCAAGATGCAAGAGAGAGTGAACTCTTTGATGAGATGTATACCTATGGATCAGAAGGGCTTGGAGTAAAGCTCTTCTCCCTCATCGATGAGATCTCCCCAAAGAGGATCGCCATCAACTACTCTAAGACGAATCATCTCTCAGATGGTCTTACCGTGGGAAGCTACCGCTCACTGATCAAGATGCTAACTGACAAATATGCTGATATGGTAGAATCGAGTGATATATTCCTACAGGACATCAGAAGTATCAAATCACCTCAAGAGGTGAAGTATATTCAGAAAGCTATCGATATAACTCTCGACATCTATGATGAAGTCTTCGCCCAGATCAAGAAGGGTATGACGGAGATCGAGCTTGGAGAACTATTCGTAGAAGGGATGATCAAACGTGATGTCATAAATGGGATCACTCGTAAACTTACCCCGCCGATAGTACTTACCCATAATATTGCACACCGAGCACCCGGAGATAGAAGACTAGAGGCAGGAGACTACCTGATCTTTGACTTCTCAGTAGACTATAAAGGCTACTGCTCTGATATTGCGAGAACCTGCTACGTCCTCAAAGAGGGAGAGAGTGAAGCATCCCCTGAGATGAATCGTGCGTTTAGTACCATCTATGAGGCAATCAACCGTGCTATCAAGACCCTAAGACCAGGAGCGATCGGTTTGGATGTCGATAGTGCTGCAAGACAGCATATCCTCGATTGTGGGTATCAGAATATCTTCCATGCTGTAGGCCATCAGGTTGGACGTGATGTCCATGATGGAGGAACGATGCTTGGACCGAAAAAGAAACAGTACAAGGAGACCTCTCTCGGCACTATCAAAGAGGGGATGGTATTTGCTATAGAACCTACGATCCTCTATGAAGAGGGTCCTGCTATCATATCTGAAGAGAATGTGCTTGTGACTGCTGATGGAGCAAGATTGCTCAGTCGACGACAGGAAGCGCTTGTATTAATACATAACTAGGAGAGAAGATGCTGAAATATATTGCAAAACGGCTATTACTATCAATACCAGTTATCATAGGTATTACCATCTTATCCTTTGGTATCATGAAACTCTCACCGGGAGACCCTTTAGCTAACTTCATCGATCCATCTATCAGTATGGAGGATCTCGAGGTCTCAAGACAGGCTCTCGGTCTTGATGATCCGATCTTCATGCAGTACTTCAAGTGGATCAATCAGGTCATACATGGGAACTTCGGGTATACCTATAGCGGAAACCACTCAGTTAGCGCACTCATCCTAGAAAGACTCCCGAATACACTGATCCTTACCATCTCAGCCTTTGTCTTGAGTTTTGTCATAGGCATACCACTCGGAGTCATCGGGGCGGTAAAGAAGAACTCTCATACCGATTACGGTCTGACCGTTCTAGCGCTCATAGGTGTGGCGATCCCGTCATTCTTCTTCGGTCTACTCGTGATCTACTTCTTCTCCCTCGTACTCGGTCTATTCCCCTCCGGAGGCATGGTAAATATGCGAGCAGGGTTTACTGGGTATGCCTATTACACTGACGTCATTCACCACCTGATCCTTCCTGCAGTCGTCCTCTCATTAGGGAATATTGCCTCAGTATCACGGTTCACTAGATCTAATATGCTAGATGTACTCAAAGAGGACTATATCAGGACGGCGAAAGCGAAGGGACTTACCAATAAGGCTATCACCTATAAGCATGCATTTAGGAATGCCCTGATACCAGTCGTAACTATCTTCGGTCTCTCCATCCCCTTCCTCTTCAGTGGTGCATACATCACTGAGAGTATATTCAACTGGCCTGGGATGGGTCAATTGGGAATCACCGCGATCCATAACCGTGAATACGGGATCATCATGGCACTGAACCTATTTACCGCAACACTCGTACTGTTGGGTAATCTTACATCTGATATTCTTTATGCGGTCGTTGATCCGCGTATCAGAAACAAATAGAGGGGATTGAAACGTGTTTAATAAGAATAGCTTCTATGACTTTGCACAACGACGCTTCAGACGAAACAGATTGGCAGTGATTGGTGGAGGAGTGACCCTCCTATTCATCGTAGTTGCCCTGTTCGCACCTCTTATCACCCCATATGAACCGTCGGAATTCTTCTTTGTTGAGGGCCAGAATATCTACGATAAGTATGCAGCCCCAAGTTTCTCACATCTTCTTGGTACCGATTCTCTTGGAAGAGATGTATTCACTCGTTTGATCTATGGTGCTAGAGTGACCATGCTCGTAGCGATCTCTGCAGTGACGATCTCAACGGTCATCGGAACTTTCATCGGGATGATCACCGGTTATTTTGGTAAACTCGTCGATGCGGTCTTCATGCGAATAGTCGATATCGTGATCTCGTTCCCCGTACTCTTTCTCTTGATATCAATCTCAACGATCTGGGATCCTTCGATCTGGATCGTCATATTCGCCATCGGGTTCGTCAGCTGGACAAGTGCAGCAAGACTGGTAAGAGGAGAGGTCCTCAGAGTAAAGGAGCTTGATTATATTCTAGCTGCTAACTCTTCAGGTTCAACCTCCTTTAAGATCATCATGAAACATATCCTGCCAAATATATTGGCACCTATCATGGTACAGATCACCATAGGAACGGCACAAGCTATCCTGATGGAGGCCTCTTTGAGCTTCCTTGGAGTCGGGGTACAACAGCCTACGCCAAGTTGGGGAAATATGCTCATGGATGCTCAGAAACTCTTGGTCCTTCGTGATATGCCTTGGATATGGATACCACCAGGGATGGCTACGCTGTTGCTCGTTCTCGCGATCTACTTCGTAGGTGATGGACTGAGAGACGCATTCGATCCGAAGCAGTAGGAGATGAAGGATAATATGGAAAATACATTGCTACAGGTGAAGAACCTCAGTGTTCGGTTCAAGACTGAAGAGGGAACCTTCTTTGCCGTTGAGAACATCAGCTTCGATCTTCATGAGAAAAAGACTTTAGCTATCGTAGGAGAGTCTGGAAGCGGTAAGAGTGTGACCTCTCTCGCTATTATGCAACTACTAGCTGAGAATGGTTCTATAGCTAGTGGAGAGATCTTCATGGATAATGAGGATATTCTCAAGATGAGCCAGAAACAGGTCCAGCACAATATTCTCGGGAAGAAGATCTCTATGATCTTTCAAGAACCGATGACAGCACTCAATCCTATCCTCAAAGTTGGGGATCAGATATCTGAGAGTATCATCGAGCATCAAGGGACCTCTAAGAAAGAGGCAAAAAAGATCGCCCTCGAGACACTCAAGCTCGTAGGGATCCCCTCTCCTGAAGAACGGATCCGACAGTATCCTCATGAACTCAGTGGTGGGATGAGGCAAAGAGTGATGATCGCTATGGGACTTGTCACCAAGCCAAAGATCATGATTGCCGATGAACCTACGACTGCTCTTGATGTGACGATCGAGGCGCAGATCCTTAACCTCCTTGAAGATCTCAAAGAGCAGTATCGAACGGCGATCCTCTTTGTGACTCATGACCTCAATGTCGTCGCAGACATCGCAGATGATGTTATCGTCATGTATTGTGGAGAGATCATTGAAAGAGGTCCTGTCATCGATATCTTCGAGAGTCCAAAGCACCCCTATACAAAGGGTCTGCTTGCTACGATGCCGACTCTCACATCTCATGAGGAGATCCTTCCTACGATCCAAGGAATCGTTCCAAGTATTGCTCATAGACCTACAGGATGTTACTTCCATCCTCGATGTGAACATGCGAGGGAGCAATGCAGTCTGAACTCTCCTGAGACGGTAAAAGTCGATAACCAATACGTGAAATGTTTTCTCTATACTGAGGAAAGAGGAGATACAGTTAATGAGTAGTGAACTATTACTGGAAGTGAAAGACCTGAACAAGCATTTCCTCCTCAAGAAACGGCTAAAGAAAGCGGATAATATCTATGTGAAAGCGGTACATGATGTATCGTTTAAGGTCTACAAAGGTGAGACTCTCGGTATCGTAGGTGAATCAGGGTGTGGGAAGAGTACGCTAGGACGAACCCTTTTACGTCTCTATGAACCTACCTCAGGTGAGATAACTTTCAACCATGAGAATATCACAGAATATAATCGAAAGCAGTTACGGGCTTTAAGAAAGGATATGCAGTATATCTTTCAGGACCCCTACAGCTCTATGAATCCAAAACTCACCATCCAAGATATCGTGACCGAACCCCTTGATAACTTCAGGAAGGATCTTAATAAGAAAGAGAAGATCGATTATGCAGGAGAACTACTCGAGATGGTAGGCCTCTCACGTGATATCCTCAGTAGGTATCCACATGAATTCAGCGGAGGGCAGAGACAAAGGATCGTGATCGCTCGTGGTATTGCATTGAATCCTAAACTTCTCGTCTGTGATGAGTCTGTATCAGCCCTAGATGTATCGGTCCAGGCTCAGATCATCAATCTTCTAAAAGAGCTGAAACAGAGACTCTCTCTGACCTATC
>CAZLZY010000084.1:0-4344 GCA_964564075.1 uncultured Spirochaetales bacterium | reverse complement strand
TTCATCTCTCACGATCTTCGTGTCGTGAAGTATATCAGCGACAAGATCATGGTCCTCTATCTGGGTCAGATCATGGAGATATCATCAGCTGATGAGTTATTCGCTCACCCAAAACACCCGTATACAAGGTCTCTGATCGATTCGATCAGCAAAGGGAATCCGAGAGAACGGCAAGATAGACATATATTGGAAGGCGAGATCCCGAATCCGATGAACGCACCAAAGGGATGCCCCTTCTCCACAAGATGCAGCAGAGTAACAGCAATATGCGATCAAAAGAGACCTACTTTAGAAGAGGTAGCAAAGGATCACTTTGTAAGCTGTTTCCATATTGATGAATAAAAATAACAATAACATATGAGGAGTATTAGAATGAGAAGAACTATTGAAACCAAAGAAGCACCAGCAGCTGTAGGACCTTATGCACAGGCATATGAAGCTCATGGGACTCTCTATGTCTCAGGACAGATCCCTTTCATACCAGAGACTATGGTACTAGTAAGTAAAGATGTATCATTACAGACAGCTCAGTCACTGAAGAACATCGAGGCGATAATCACTGAAGCAGGGTACTGTAAGACTGACATCGTGAAGTGTCAGGTATTCTTGAGTGATATGAATGATTTTGCAGCAGTGAATGCTGTCTATGCAGATTTCTTTGATGGCCATACACCTGCTCGATGTGCTGTTGAAGTCTCAAGACTCCCAAAAGATGTTGATGTAGAGATCGATGCGATCTGTGTAAAAGAGTAGCTCTCATGGAAACGAGAAAAGAACTCATACAGCATTTCCCCATTGCTGACTATATAGCAGCGATCAACGGGAAGACCTGTGAAGTCTTGATTCATGACTTGAGTGATCTTAACCACTCTATCTGTTATATCGTCAATGGGTATATCACAAACAGGAGTGTTGGCGGTACCATCACGAACTATGCACTTGAGCTTCTACAGAAAACGGAATACAAGGACAAAGAGAGTGTTACCAACTACACGGGAACCACAAAAGATGGTAAGAAGATCCTCAGGTCCTCAACCTACTTCATCAGGGATGATCTAGGTGTCAATATTGGGATGCTTTGTGTGAACATAGACATCACCGAGATCCTGCGCATGCAGGAGTCGGTGAATGATCTGATCATGATCAAACAGAAACCCTCTACTTTAGGTGATGTGTTACCTCAGGGTACAGAACGTTTTGATGTGGTAGTTGATGATATCGTAAGAGAGATCATAGATTCCGTCATCATAGATTCAGGGCTTAAGATGGTAGACAGTACCATCGCTGAAAAGCGAGTCCTCATAGCAAAGATGGAGTCAAAAGGGGTCTTTAAGTTCAAAGGAGCTGTCAACACAGTAGCCAATGCCCTTGAAGTCTCAAACCAGACCATCTATCGATATTTGCAGAACAAACAAAAAGGATAAATGTAGCGTGGCTATAACAGACAAAATGAACAAGAACTTCAAACCCCTTACAGGGGGACTCTTCACTGATGTCACTAAAGCAGATGTAGGAGAGGGTGTCGGTAAACTCTTAGAACAGGGGGTCGATATCTTGGCCTGGGCAGACCCGTTCTTTCCAGACCCCTCCATCCCACAATCGGTGAAAGAGGTGATGATAGAGGCAATCCAAGCGGGTTTTCCCTCTCACTACTCCATGCCTATCGGCATGTTTGAGTTACGAGAGGTCTTAGCTAAGAAGATCACAAGACAGACCGGAAGGTCTATAGATCCGAGCAGGAATGTGATCATCACACCCGGTTCTGATTCTGGACTACTCTATGCCATGATGCCCTTCTTAGAAGATGGAGATGAGGTATTAGTCCCAGATCCAAGCTATCCAAGTAATTTCCTCAACCCTACGCTACTCGGAGCGATCTCGATCCCGGTGCCCCTTCATGAGAAGGACAACTATGCCTTTGACATCAAAGAGTTTGAGAGTAGAGTGACAGATAAGACCAAGATGGTAGTTATCACCCACCCGAATAATCCTACGACCACGGTCTTTAGAAAAGAGAATATTGAGGCACTCTGTGCTTTCATCATCAAACATGATCTTATCTTAGTCAGTGATCAAGCTTTTGAGGATCATATCTATGATGGGGTCGAATTCGTACATCCTTCAACAGTCGAAGGCATGTGGGAGAGAACACTGACGGTTTGCTCGATCTCAAAAGGACTTGGACTCAGCGGCTTTCGGATCGGATACATCTATGCACAGGATAAGATCATGGATGTACTCTATGGAGGAGCGGTGAATGTGCTTGGAGCAGCAGCCACGATAACCTCGATCGGAGCGGTACAGGCCCTGAAAGAGACAGACTATCTTAACGAACTCACAGAGATCCATCAAAGAAGACGTACTATTGCATATGATATATTCTCCTCAATACCTGGAGTCTCTATGACTAAGAGTGAGAGTGGTATCCTCACTTGGCTTAATATCGAGAGACTCGGGACGAGTGAAGAGGTCTCAGCTTATCTGCTCAAAGAGGCGAATGTACTGGTAAATGACGGGACGTTCTATGGAGAGCAGGGCTCAGGCCATCTTCGTATCGTCACTGGGTGTTTCAAGCATGATGAAGATGCTATTCGCATATTCGAGCGTATGAAGAAGGCCTTGATCAAACTGGGAAATAGCACCTTATAGTAGAACTGAGCGTATAGTTAACCCTTGAACTGCATATTATGTGATAATGTGCAGTTCTTTTTGTCTCCCACCAAAGAACTCAGCTTTCCCATTAACGAAACAGATGTCGATTTCCTGTCCGTACATGATCTCTAGGCCATCCCATGAGGCGACCTCTTCACGAACATTCAGCTCCATAGCATAACAGGTCGAATCATGAAGAGGGTATTCTCCCAATCCTTCAACGAACACCTGATTACTAAAAGACCCAATAGTAGGTCCAGGGCCATGGCCATAGACCCCGATGGGGTGAGAGTAGATCATTGGTTTCTTAATACCGGCATCGAGTGCACCGGTAAGAGCAGTCTTTAAGATCTGGTTACCGGTACTCCCCTCGGTAAAAGATGCAAGAAGAATATCTTGTGTCTTCATAGCTATCGTATGAATTTGTTCAAGTTCTGCGATCAATTGAGTATCATCTTCAGAGGTGCTCTTCACGTAGGCCATCTCCTGCACGTCCGAACAGAGTCCAGCATACTTGAACCCGTAATCACAGTGGAGAAGGTCTCCCTCCTCTATTACAGCGTTGTCATCATCAATGTGGGAATGTCCTGCTCGTCGTATCCATATGGTTGCATCAAACCAGGGGATCATCCCTAATCGTGTTGCCCGTTCCATAAGATAGAATCGTGCTTCACCCTGTGTGGTCTTGCCAGGAGTTATGACTTCGGTAGAGTAGCATTCCCCAATGATCATCCGAGTCGTCTCTACGATACGCTTCATCAGAGTAAGCTCTTTCTCAGTCCTCGTCTCAAGCCACCTCATTGCCAACCTCTCACCACTTTCGAATCTGCTGTGGAAAGACTCATCTATATGCTGTAGCAGATGATCATGATTGGTCTTCGTCAGTCCGTCTGAGAATGGAGTCAGACCTGAGCTATCGATCGCGATATGCTCAGGGTCGAACTCTCGTATCACTCGTGCTATACAGCTCCAGATATCTTCAGTATCCATAGCTCGGATCTTCTCAAGATCATACTGTGGTGCAAAGGTTGAGTAGTAGGTCTCAAAATCAAATCCAGAAGGCTTCAGTAACACAGGGTTATAGAATTGATCTATAGAAAAATCTGGTTTAGATACGATCATTCTCTCCACTACCCCATCTCTTTGGGTGAAGATGAAAGCTGCTGTCCGCCGTGCATGGAAGAAACAGGTGGGGAGAAAGGACTCCACACAGGGACCCTCATTGTACTCATCACCAATAACGATCCACATCTGTGTACCTGTCTCGATCATAAGTTTAGGTAAGAGGTTATTCAATCGATCTTTGAGGATATCATCCTGTAATGTGAATTGTTCCTGCATAGACATGATGGGGTGTTTTTCCATGATAGTACTCCTGTGTATTAGACACGGGATTATACCATAAACAGAGAGAAAGTCACAGAGTGAGTAGTTATTGATCGGTATGAGGTGATGCTATTATGAAGATAAGAGACACCTAGGATCTCGAGCCTTGAAGGTTAGGATTTCTTAATCAAAGAAATCATCTTCATACTCATCTAAGAGTTCTTCCTCATACTCTTCTTTAGGGATCGAGTCGTTTCGGATATCAGTAGATGAACTAGAGACTGCTGATTGAATGACATTCATAAAAATAACGATACAAACTACTATGATGATTATCCACACATGTTACCTCTATACAAAGATCTG
>CAZLZY010000083.1:0-8957 GCA_964564075.1 uncultured Spirochaetales bacterium | reverse complement strand
GGATAGAGATCGAGAAGGAGTTAGTTCCAGCGAACTCATGTAAGGAAGTGTATGATGAGGCCTACAGCAGATTCAGAGCACTCTATGAGTCTACTAAGAATCTGCTGTAGGTTCTATTCTGGAGTCTTATTCTTTGATGGTGAAATGCAGATCATAGGTTTCAGCAAGATCTAAGGCGAGCATATCTTCATCAGGAGTAGTCTCCTTGAAGATGACAAACGAGTTGGTCAGATCCTGTTTGGTGATCGGTGCATGATGCCATACACCTTTCCCAAAGATCACAGCACAGCCCTTAGGTACGAGAAACGCCTGAACACTGTTCATATCGGGTTTCTCATTATCACCGGGAATATCTAGTGCAGCAACAACATAGATATCATCTGTAGGTATGATGGTCTCCTCTGTGCAGAGGTGCCGCTCAAGGTTGTATTCAGTCAGACCGTTCTTTCCATAGGTCTGTACGACCGATACTGAGGTCTTTCCCTCAACATCCATGACTCCGAGCTTGTTCCAGAATTTCAGCTCTTCACAATCAGCATCAGCCGCACGTGTTTTTGAACTAACGAACTGACCGTAGGGAGCAAAAGCCTCTGCGCTGCCTGTTCTGCAGGGTATAATAATCTCTTTCATCTTGCACACCTCCTATTGGGCTGCATAATCGGCAAAGACTGCAATAACCATAGATCCGACTGTGGCGCCGGGGTCCTGCAGTGTTCGTGATTTCTCCTGGTAGTAGGCAACTCTTCCGTGCTGTGCCACCATATCCTTGGTTGCCTCGAGTCCCTCTTCTGCAGCCTGTTTAGCTGCAGCAAAGGTCTCTTGAAGAGAACCAGGGTTCTCCTTCATGGCCATTACTGCAGGATAGAGCACATCAATGATAGTCTTATCACCAGGCTTAGCCTTACCTCTATCCATCAATCCCTGAACAAAAGCTTCAAAGAAGGTGTTCATCGCAGGAGCATCAAGAGTATGCATACCCTTCACGGCCTTACCACCTCTCATGAATCCGGTACCCATAAGCGTTCCCATCGTTGAAGGGGCAGCTTTCGCCATTACCATACCGGCTTTCATCATCATGACACCCAGGTCATCATCTTCGAAGGAGCCTACAAATGTATCTGCTGCCGTAAAAACAGCGTTCATCGTCAGTCCCAGGTCTCCATCTCCCATGATACCGTCAAGCTCGATGAGATAATCTCTTTGCTCGTCAGACATGGTTTTCAGTGCGGAGAATATGGCTATGATATCGTGTTTAGTGAATACGTCCATTTATTCGCCTCTCTCTACAGCTGTCTCTGTTCAAAGAACGGAGTATAGGCAGGTTTAGCCAGATACTCTTTCAGTTCATCATCAAGCTTCAGCAGGGTAACCGAAGCTCCAGCCATCTCCATGGAGGTTGCAAATTCACCGACATAGACATGGAAGACCTTGATACCTCTCTCTGAAAGCACCTCATGGATCTTTCTATACATAATGTAGAGCTCTTCTTTCGGTGTTGCTCCAAGTCCGTTAACGAGAACGGCAACTTCATCGCCCGATGCATAGGGAAGGTCTTCAATGATCGCCTCGGTGATCTGCTTGGCTACTTCATCTGCAGTTCGCAGTTTTGCACGTTCGATCCCCGGTTCCCCGTGAATCCCCATGCCGATCTCCATCTCATCATCTCCGATAGAGAAAGAGGGTTTTCCGATCTCAGGAACGGTACAGGGAGAGAGTGCTACTCCCATAGTTCGTACATTGCTGCAAACCTTGTCTGCTACCCGCTTGACGTCTTCAAGAGATGCCATCGAATCTGCACATGCGCCTGCTATCTTATAGACGAAGAAGATACCTGCAACTCCTCGTCTCTTATGCTCTTCGCCCTTTTTAGAAGATGCCACATCTTCACCGGCTACAACCTGCAACACCTGAATGTCTTCCATATCAGCCATCTCGGCTGCCATGTCAAAGTTCATGATATCACCACCGTAGTTACCGTAGATGTAGAGCACTCCGGCTCCAGAATCTATGGCTTTGGTAACTTCAAGCATCTGATCAGCACTGGGGGACTGAAATACACCGCCGACTGAACAGCCGTCTATAACACCCTCACCCACATATCCGAGAAAGAGAGGAAGGTGGCCTGAACCGCCTCCGGTAGCTATACCGACCTTTCCTGCTTTCTTTTTCTGAGCTACTAAGCATCGAAGATCATCATTGACATAGGTCAATGCATCAGGATGTGCAGCCATGATCCCTTGTATCATCTCATTAACAAAATCTTCTGGTTTATTCAAAAATTTTTTCATTTACTACTCCTGTACTATTTTCGTATCTTCTGTTCCCATAGCGGTAATTTTCTTTTTAGCATTTCTTTTCTGCATCACATAGTTCAATACCATGACAAGAAGAAGGGCAAACCCCCAAATGAATTTCTTGAAGAAAGGACTGAATGCAAGAATGTTCAAACCACTCTGAGTGATCTGAAGGATGAAGATACCCATAACGACTCCCGGTATATTACCAAAGCCTCCGTCAGGGTCTACTCCTCCAAGTACGACAACAAGAATTGCCTGCAGCAGGTAAGCTGTGCCGTATCCAGGTCTCACAGAATTCGACCTCGAGATCATGATGATCGAGGCAAGACCTGCAAGCAGAGCTGTGAGCATATAGGTCTTGATAAGAACTTTAGAGTTGTTCACTCCAGAGAACTTCGATACGACCGGACTGGAACCGATCATGAACATGTTGAACCCCTGCTGGGTTCTTCTGAGCAGAAGGCTTACGAGGAACGCTGCAAGAATAAAGAGAATGAAAGAGACTGGAATACCGAGGAGGTTACCGTTTCCAATTACCATGAAAGATTCAGGGAACCCGCTGATGCTATGTCCCTTTGTAAAAACAATAGCAAGACCCATGAAGAGTCCCTGCGTTCCAAGAGTTGCAAGAATCGGTGGTACACCGAGAAATGCGATCAGAGAACCATTAGCAAGTCCCGCAAGCAGCGACACTATGATGATCGCAATCACTGAGAGGATCATTGCGACTCCCGCAGAGGTCCCGTTCACCACCGAAGTGGAAAGGATCTGGGCAGCAACAACGCCGGTTAAATTTGCTACCGCAACTACGGAAAGGTCAATACCTCCGGTAATCATTGCAAGCATCATTGCCAGTGCAAGAAAACCGAACTCAGGGAACTGTGAAGCCATAGACTGTATATTCCTGCCTGTGAGGAATTTACTTGGCATGGCAAGTGCCATGACAAGAATAATAGCCATCATGAGGATGAACAGAGTCTTATTCTTCGGATTTTTAAAGGTGAAATGCTTCAATATATTTGTCATCCTAAGCACCTCCTATTGAGGGATTTCTTCTCTGTTGAATTTTATTCTGGGCATAGGTGATACTCACACCCAATACGATGACCACGCCAATGAAAAACTTCTGCCAGTAGGAGGAGAGTCCCATGAGAATGAGATTCTTCTCCAAGATGGTAATGAGAATAACACCGAGCATGGTACCTTTCAGGGTTCCCGTACCGCCGCTGATCCTTGTACCGCCAAGTACAACAGCTGCGATCACGTTGAGCTCTGTTCCTACTAAGTAGTTCGGATTACTGTACTTGATCAGCGCAAGGTGCATGACACCCATAATACCAGCAAGGAATCCTGCATAGCAGTAGATGAAGAACTGGATCTTCTTACTGTTGTATCCGGTTCTCTCTGCAGCCTCTTTATTCCCACCGAGTGCATAGACACCTCGGCCAACCACGGTATATTTAAGAATAAACCAGGTCAAGACTAGGAGCACCAGAAGGATGACAAAGAAGATCGACAATCCGTAGGTTGATCCATCTGGACGGGAGAGGGTCAGTATATTGATCTTACTGAATGCTTTGACACTTGCAGGAAGGTCTCCAGCATTGACCGCTTTAGTTCCGATGACTTCAAGGAGTAGTCCATGAAAGACGCTGCTTGTTCCAAGGGTGACGATAAGGGTCGGTAGATTGAATATCGAGATAAAGACTGCATTTATAGCACCAAGAGAGATACCAATAAGAATTGAGATCAGAAAAGCTAACGCTATGCTGTCAATTCCTGTAGCGATCAATACATTCACGGATATGTACTGTCCCACGATGGCTATAGCCGTACAAGAGACATCGATCCCGCCGGAGAGCAGAACCAGAAACACACCGATTGCCAAGATGGCAGTACCGGAACTGCTTCGCAGTAGGTCAAAGGTGTTTTCCCAGGTGAAGAATACCGGGTTGATCGCAGTCAGCACTGCTGAAAAGATCACGATGATCATGAGGATATACGTTTCATTATGCTTGAAAGCCTGTTTTATGTTCATGCCTGTACTCCTGCGGTAGCTGCACCGGTTACTATCTTATACAGCTCATCTGATGTAGTCTTGGTGGAATCTTCAACTTCTTTGATGATCTTTCCGTTTGACATGAGTAGTACACGGTTACAGTTGTCCAGTATCTCCTGAATCTCATCTGAGATCATGATGATTCCCATACCAGCTTTTGCCAGATCACGAATGATGTCATGAATGGTATGCTTTGAACCGATATCGATTCCAATAGTCGGCCCGTCTAGGATGAAGACCTTGGGATCTATTGCCAGCCATTTTGCGAGGACGACCCGCTGCTGGTTACCACCGGAAAGGCTGTTAACCGGGAGATCCCCGGTCGGAGTCTTTATGGCAAGTTTCTCGATCCAATCGTTTGCTGAACTCTTCTTCTTTTCAGTATTGATCAGCCTGAGTTTCTCAAGGAATCGTTTTATGATAGTGATGACGATGTTGTCCCCGATAGACTGTGCTTCAAAGAGCCCCTGATTGAGCCTGTCCTCGGGCAGCAGTGCTATACCATGATGGATAGCATCTCTCGGATTCTTGATCTCAACTTGATCTCCGTTCATATAGAGGGTTCCAGAGTCAGCTCTATTCAGACCGAAGATCGACTGTACGATCTCAGATCTTCCCGATCCGATCAGTCCAGTGATACCGAGGATCTCACCTGGTTGGAGAGAGAAGTTGATGTCTTCAAACTGATTCTCTTTGTTAAAAGATCGAACCTCCAGTAGAGGATCCTTCTTTTTCATCTTCTGATCATATATGTAGGGTTTGGATTCAAGACTCTTGCCTGTCATGATATAGACAAGCTTGTCATGAGTTATCTCTTTTGTTGGATAGACCCCCACTTTTTTACCATCACGGAGGATGGTGATATTTTCTGATATTTCAAATACTTCACTTAACTTATGACTGACAAACAGAGTAGCGATACCCTTCTTTTTCAAGTCCTGAATAATTGAGAACAGATGGTCTACTTCTTCTTTAGTGATTGCTGATGTTGCCTCATCCATGATGATGAGTTTTGCGTTCTGTGTTAATGCTCGAGAGATGGCAATGATCTGCTTCTTAGCCATAGAGAGATTCTCTACCCGCTCATCAAGAGAGATGTGCTCTTCGCCGATTTCCGCCAGTGCTTTTCTTGCTGTTTCCCGTACCTCTTTCCAGTTCACTGTCTGCTGATTACTCTCAAGCATCTGATTCACTGAGATGTTCTCTGCTACAGTCAAGTTGGGGAACAGTGAGAGGTCCTGGTAAATGATCTGTACTCCGGCACGAATCGATTCGATGGCCTTAGAGCCCGATAGAGGGTTTCCTTCTATGGAAATAGTCCCTGCATCAGCTTTATGGACCCCGCCTATGATTTTAATCAATGTTGATTTTCCTGATCCGTTCTCTCCGATCAGGCAATGGATCTCACCTTTACTGATTGTGAGATCAACATCATCAAGTGCTTTTACACCAACAAATGATTTACTGATATGTTTTGCTTCAAGGAATACTTCCGACATGCTCGCTCCTAATTAACAACCATTATTCTTTACGTCTATATAGGGAAAAGGAGACCTTCACCTAGGGTAAAGATCTCCTTATTATCACAGAGTCTGATTAAAGCATGTAGCTTCCGTCGTCATTTGTCCAATCACTGAGATTGTCTTTAGTTACATCAACCCAAGCCTGACCGTATACTACAGGTACTCCGCTTGCATTCTTCTTGATGCTGATTGATTCGTATCCAGTAGCTCCCAGATTTGTTCCATCTTCAATGGTTTCACCTTTGAGCATCATGTAAGCAAGTTTTGCTGTTGCATAACCGGCATCTGCAGGTACCCAGAAGTGGATTGACTGAGCAGCGCCGCTCTTCAGGTAATCACCAGCTACTGATGGTAGACATGTACCGAATGCAGCAACTCTTCCAATCGCACCTTTTTCTTCAATTGCAGCAGCAGCTCCAGGTACAGTACTCATAGCACTTCCCATTATAGCTTTCAGGTTTGCATCTTTCTTAAGAAGTTCTAAGGTTCTTTCGTAAGCGATCTGCTGATTTTCTTGATCTTCTTCTCTGTTTGAAGGTACTACAAGGTTAGGATATTTTTCAGCCAACTGTTCCATCTCACCATCAACCCACTGGTTGTGTGTAGGAGATGTTAAAAATCCAACGAATGGCTGCCATACGCCTTCTCCGCCCATCCATTCAGCCATAACATCCATCATATGTCGTCCATATGCATTGTTGTTAAAAGCTTCAAGGTCAAAGCTTACCTGAGCCTGGTTTGAAGCTTCATGTGTGAAGGTGAGGATTCCAGCATCGTTAGCTTTTTTGAATACTGGTACGAGTGATTCAGGATCATTAGGTACTACAAGGATAGCATCTACACCTTTAGCAATAAGGTCATTAATAATTGCTACCTGTGCTGCTGGATCTGCAGTATCAGCTCCAACCTGGTATGCATGTACATCATCATACTCATCGTTGAATTTTTCGATTCCCAATCTCATGTTGTCAAACCAAGCTACTCCCTCAAGTTTTACAACCATTGCAATTTCAAAAACATCGTCTTTTGAATCAGCTTCCTTCTGCCCACCGGCAAATGCCATTGATGTAGTAGCAAGGATAAGAATCATCATTACTGTTAAAAACTTTTTCACAAATTTCCTCCTGATTTTTTTTAGAAACACCTAAAATGTTATCAATGTATTTACTTCAATTGATCCCTCCTAGAGAATCAATTGAAATAGCAACATATTTCTTTACTAGTATCAACCTAGTTTTAACATTTGTCAAATGGAAATATTATAAATATTTATTTGACATAAGTAAAATTTTTTCTATCGAAATACCTGCTCTTCGTAAATATATTCATACTCATTTCTAGTTATTACTTCATAGTAAATCTAGTCTTCTTAGCTGTCAATGTTTTTTTATATAAATTTTAGTAAAATTTTATAGTTGTTTTACGAAATTATTTAGTATATAATTTAGAACTAATAGCGAATTAATTGGGGATAATATGAAGGTAACCATTAAAGATGTTGCTCAGAGAGCTGATGTTTCAGTCTCTGCAGTGTCACTGGCTCTCAACAATAAACCGGGTGTAAGCAAAGAGACACGCATGAAGATCATAGATACGGCAAAGACTCTCGGTTATGATCTCTCCCCGAAACAGGATGCTAAAGCAGCAAGCCCTGTTGTACGGGTCATTAAGATTCAGCGTCACGGTCATACCATAAATAGTAATCATAGTTTTTTCATAGATGCCTATATAGAAGGGATCAATACCATAGCCCATAAGAGGGGTATCACACTAGAGATAGGCACCTACAGTATTGAGACTCCCATCAGCGTACTGGCAGACAGTATGATGGCTACGCCTCAGATCAAGGGGTATCTGATACTGGGGACAGAGTTGAGCATTGAAGATGTGATAACCTTAACTGCGACGGGTAAGAATATGGTATTCATGGATACGTTCATAGACTTCATTCCTGCCGACTTTGTCGATATGAATAATACTGATGCAGTCTATAAGGTCATCACGTATCTCATGGAACATGGTCATAAAGATATAGGACTCATAAAAAGTAGTGTACTCACAAGAAACTTCTATTTGAGAGAACAGGCTTTTTGCCAAATAAAAAAACTCCTAAACCTTTCGATGCATGAAGAGTTTACCGTAGATGTAGATTCAACATTTGACGGAGCTTATGAAGATATGAAGAGTTATTTGAGCAGTTCACCTACATTGCCGACAGCCTTCTTTGCCATTAACGACATTGTAGGTCTCGGATGCATGAAAGCCCTGCAGGAGATGGGATACAACATCCCCGATGATATCTCTATATTGGCCTTTGATAATCTTCCCATGGACTCTATGGTCTCCCCTGCTCTCACCAGCATTGACGTCTCCAAGCATGAGATAGGCCAGAATGCACTCACCATGCTTCTCTCTAAATCAGAACACAACGAAAGCACCCCCCCCATGAAGACCATGATAGGGGGAAGACTGATAGAGAGGGAGAGCGTAAAGAATATCAGTTGAAGATCGTATGGTAAGAGACTCATAGTAATCATTTTGTAAATCGGTCTTATCAATTGGGCTCAGCATATTCTGAACATTAGCGCCTTTATACCGACGAGCAATCTATTGGTGATCTATTCTATGCTGTTATAGATCAATTATGCGATATTGCTATTGAAGAAGCTCTGTTTCTCCTGGTCACTGCACTTTTTGTTTCAATTACTGATAAGGTTTCTCTTTCTGAAGATCAATACCATTCCATGGTTGATGTGTTTATCAATACACTTCCTCCTTCACTCTCTAATAGGTTGAAATCTGTTTCTTGATTTTTCAAGTGGGAAGTTTGAGAAACTCATATATAATACGGGAAACATATGGTATCATTGATGGTAATTAGAATTTTTGCAAATGAGGACTTATCGTGTTTGTACTAGTTATCATCATCTTCACCTAGACAACATAATACATATTTTGCAATTTTTAATGAGAATATTTTTAATAGGTTATTACTATAAAAGAGGTTTTAAGTATGAATAAAGTAATGAAAGCTGTTTTAGGAATTTTTATACTTTTTATTTTTACAGGTTGTGCCTT
>CAZLZY010000082.1:0-9198 GCA_964564075.1 uncultured Spirochaetales bacterium | reverse complement strand
TATTTTATTCCCTGTAATAGGTTCAGAGAGAAGAAATACCGTGCGATCCAACAACATTCATCACAATTTGATGAAAAAGGATTCAAAACTCTCAGGTTGTATGATACCTTTCATAATAGGTATATGGGACTTTTTCATGGTTCATCATATGTTGAAGGACTTAAACTTTTACCAACAACTATGTTGCACTGTATACCTGAAGCTATATCATATTAATAAAGTATATGTAAAAAACGGAGAACTATGAATCCACAGATCACATGGCTTGGGCACGCATCCTTTAAGATCACAGGATCTAAGACTATCTATATAGATCCTTGGAGAATAGAAAGGTCCCCCCATGATGCAGATATAATCCTCATTAGTCATAACCATTATGATCATTTCTCTCTATTTGATATCGAAAGGATCGAGCAAAAGCGAACTCTCATTTTTGGTCCACGCTCAGTCATAGAAGAGTTAAAAAGAGGAAATCCATTCAGACCGTGGGATCGTGCAGCTGGTGGTACTACCGAGATACTCGGGGTTCCTGCCTATAATCCTCGAAGTCCTTTCCATCCAAAATCAAAGATGTGGCTTGGTTATCTCATCTCTATTGATGGGAATCTGATCTATTTTACCGGTGATACTGATCTCATACCTGAGATGAATGAACTACCTAGCAATATCTCTCTGATTCTAGTTCCCGTTAGTGGTATTCATGCTATGAATCCAAAACTAGCTATTAAGGTATGTGATCTTATCAAGGCCAAGTATGTCATCCCCTATCAGTGGGGAGACAGGATCGGGACTACAGACGATGTGGACTATTTCTGTGAATATGTGAAATCAAGCAAACCGATAAAACTCCTCTCCGGTAACTCCTTTAATCTATAAAAATTCATTCTTGAGGTCAAATTCTACATAAGTCGAATATGGACACCGTTCTCGAACAGTACTGTTTGATAACAAAAACCCTCTATTGATCCTTAATACTTTACACTATTATTTCCAAGTGCTAGCATAGCTATATGAACACACTTATACAGAATGCAATCATCATCCCTATGACGACAGCTTCACATTACTATCTCACAGGAGATATCGGTATTACCGATAAGATCATCTCACATGTAGGAAATACCCCTGAAGATTTCATCCCAGATACGGTCATTGATGGCAGTGGTTTTATCGTCATGCCAGGGCTGGTGAACGCACATAACCACTTGAGCATGACCCTACTGAGAAGTTATGCAGATGATATGGATCTCTTCTCTTGGCTCAAGGACAAGATATGGCCGGTCGAAGAGCGTCTCACTCCAGATGATATCTACTGGGGCTCCATGCTTGGAGCTGCAGAACAGATCAGAAGTGGGATCACGAGTTTCGCTGATATGTACTTCCATCAAGAACAGACGATCAAGGCTATCACCCAAGCAGGGATCAGAGGCAATATCTGTGCTACCTTCATGGGTGATAAAGCAGCGACAGAGAGCAGACTTGATACCTATTATAAACTTCATCAGGATTTTAACGGTTCTGCAGATGGAAGGATCTCCATCGATATGGCACCCCATGCGATTTATACTTGTACCGAAGACACGCTCAAGATCACTGCCTCCCTCGCTAAGGAATTAGATTGTAGGATCCATACTCATATTTCTGAAAGTGTTCAAGAACAGGAAGATTGTATGAAAGCACATGGGATGTCGCCTTTAGCCTACCTTGAGACCCTTGGGTGCCTAGAGGTCCCGATGTATGCAGCTCATGGAGTATATCTAACTGATGAGGATATCGCTCTAGCGAAGAAGAATAGGGTCCAAGTCGTCCATAATCCTACCAGTAATCTTAAACTCGGAAATGGCTTCGCACCGGTCCAGAAATTCATAGATGCAGGGATCTGTCCTGCTCTTGGTACCGATGGGGCCTCGAGTAATAATAATCTTAATATGTTCGAAGAGATGCATATCGCATCTATCATTCATAAAGGTCTTCATGGCGATCCATTGATGCTCAAAGCTCATGAGGTCCTTCAGATGGCTACCATCAATGGAGCGAAGGCTCTTGGGCTTGATGCGCTAACGGGATCCCTTCTGCCCGGAAAAGAGGCGGATCTGATCATGATCGATACTAAGGTCCCACATATGCAGCCTCTGAACGATCCGATCTCTGCGATCGTCTATGGTGCTCAGGCATCGGATGTCGATACAGTATTCTGTCAGGGGAAGCTGGTGATGCACCGGAGAGAATTGTTAACTATAGATGAATCAGATATCTTGAAGCAGGCTACTGCAGCTGCACAGAGACTCACCAAGACCTCTTGATCAAATAGCACGTATATAGGGAATAAAACTATGAAGAAAAGTGACCATATTGCTACGAATCTTATCCATGGAGGGAGTGAGGTACGTGGGGATGCTTCAAAAGCTCTAAATCCTCCTATCTATATGACCTCTACCTTCACTTTCGATTCTATCGAACATGCAGATAAGGTCATGTCCTTTGGGAGTGATGATTATGTCTATACAAGAGGGAACAACCCTACCCTGAGGCTCTTCGAACAACGAATGAGTGTATTAGAGAAGGGATCAGGATCAATAGCCTTCGCATCAGGGATGGCAGCGATCTCCTCCACGCTACTCGCACTTGCATCTCCTGGGGATACGATCCTCATCCATAAGACACTCTATGGCTCTTCATACACGTTAGCAACACATCTTCTCCCAAAATGGGGTATAGGCTATGAAGCTACAGATCTTCGTGATATCGAATCAGTCAAGAGTATCCTTTCAGAGAATAAGGTCACAGCCATCTACTTCGAGACTCCAGTAAATCCTGATCTCGCTATCATCGATATCGCAGAGATATCTCAACTCGCACATGAGTATGGGGCAAAGGTGGTCGTGGATAATACGTTCGCGTCACCCTACCTTCAGAACCCACTTGTCTTAGGCGCAGATGTCGTCTTGCACAGTACCACCAAATATATCTGTGGCCACGGTGACGCACTCGGAGGTGTCGTTACCACAAAAGATGAGGAACTCGCACTCACGATCAAATTCGGCTATATGTGTGAACTCGGAGGTGTCATGAGCCCTTTCAACGCATGGCTCATGATCAGGGGACTAAAGACCCTGAAGCTGAGGATGGAACAGCACTGTGCTAATGCCATGAAGGCAGCAGAATATCTTGAGAATCATCCAAAAGTCGCTAAAGTATACTATCCCGGCCTTTCGAGCCATCAAGGACATGAACTCTGTACTAAACAGATGAACGGGTATGGTGGGATCATAAGTTTCGAGATAGCGGGTGATAAAGCCGCAGCGATCCGCTGTATTGACAACTTCTCGATGGCAAAGATCGCCGTCAGTCTCGGTGACTGCGAGACGCTCGTACAGATGCCTGCTGCGATGACTCATAGAGGCTATGATCCGGAACGATTAAAAGAGTTTGGTCTTACTGAGAGTATGATCAGAATATCTATCGGGATCGAAGATATCGATGATATCATAGCTGATATCGAAAGGGCATTAGAGGCAGTCTGACTCTAATACCCCTAGTATCTATTTTATTTCAGAGACCTTCTTCAAGGAGGCTACGATACCTGCGATATCAGAGAGGTTGGTTGGGATCACGATGGAGTTGGACTCCCCTGCGATCTTGCCGAACTCTTGCAGATACTGCTCAGCTATTCGCAGATTGACTGCATCAGAGCCACCCTCTTTTATGATCTCCCTTGCGATGAGACCAAGACCCACTGCAGTAGCCTCAGCAAGTCGCTGAATCTCCTGTGCCCGTCCTTCAGCCTCATTGATACGTTTGATCTTCTCACCTTCACTCTTGAGTTCCATCTCACGTTTTGCACCCTCTGAGACATTGATCTTAGCCTGCTTCTGTCCTTCAGATTCAGCGATGACAGCACGTTTCTCACGTTCTGCTCTCATCTGCTTCTCCATCGCCTCTTTCACGCTCTGAGGAGGCATGATGTTCTTTATCTCATATCTGGTGATCTTCACACCCCAGGGATCAGAAGCTAGATCAACAGCCTCGACGATCTCCGAATTTATCTTATCACGTTCTTCGAAGGTCTTATCAAGTTCAAGCTTACCGATGATACTCCTCATAGTCGTCTGTGCGATCTGAGAGGATGCGAACATATAGTTCTCGATCCCATAGGAGGCTCTCTTAGCATCAAATACTCTCAAATAGAGGATTCCGTCCACCTCTACAGCTACATTGTCTCTCGTGATACAGGTCTGAGATTCTACATCTATCGCGACCTCTTTGAGGGTATGTTTATAGGCTACTCTATCAACAAAAGGAATCAGAAAATGCAGACCTGCTGTCAATGTGTCCTGATATTTACCAAGTCTTTCGACGATGTACGCCTTTCTCTGGGGTACTATCCTAATATTCACTATGATGATGATCAATAGTAAAACGATCAAAGCTACTAATGCAAATGTCATGTTAAATCTCCTTAAATCTCTTTATTCAAGCTTTCTTCACGGTCAAGACTAGACCCTTTTTAGCTATGACTACACACTTCTCACCAAGAGAGAGAGTCTCATCAGCTTCCACCTTCCAGGTAGTTCCGCTAAGGAACACAGATCCTGCTTTATTCGGGGTGACCTCTTTGGTTATCTCACCAATCAATCCAACAAGATCATCCGCACTCTTAACCTCCTCTGGGTTATTGTTATTCTTCTTAAGATACTTTCTCAAGAATATCAGAGAAGCGACAGAGCCTAGGAGGAATATGATCAACTGAGCCTCTATTGGTAATGGTAATATAAGCATCAATAGGGCTGTTATCCAAGCTCCGACACCAAAGAAGATAACAATGAGCCCAGGAATGACGAATTCCAGAAGCATCATAGCGACACCTACGATGAACCATAGTAGACTAGCACTCATATGGGTACTCCTTCACTTAAGATACTTCTAGTATAATCATAAAAAATGAGTTATACCAGTAAATACTCTATGAGAACTATTTGACCAGTAACTGTGTACATACTATAATTCTGCACGAAGTCTGAAGGCCTCTATCAGGTAACTATTTTAAGGATCATACCATGAATATACGTTCGATAGTCTTAACCTCTCTCTTTGCGGCTTTGATAGCCACAGGAGCATATATCGCTATCCCAATGGCACCGGTACCAATAACTCTACAGACATTCTTCATCATCGCAGCAGGTCTGATAGGAGGAAGGAAGATCGGAACTAGTGCAGTCGGGATCTACCTCATAGCAGGGACGATCGGTCTACCAGTATTCTCTGGAGGATCTGGTGGTATCGCACACTTAGTCGGGCCAACAGGTGGATTCATCTTCGGAGCCCTTCTCTCAAGCTTGATCGCAGGTATATTCTGTGATCTGGCAAAGAAGCTACCAGATGATAGTAAAGAGGAGACCCCTACGACCTCTGCTACCCTACTGCTGATCATTGGGGGAGTCCTTTCAGCCCTTTCGATCTACCTTATTGGACTTCCATGGCTCAAGGTGACCTTAGAGTTCACCTGGGCAAAAGCTTTTACCGTGGGGATGCTCCCCTTCCTTATTGGTGATACGATAAAGACTGCTGCTGCTATTCTACTTGCAAGACTTTTCCTCAAACGTGTAGCATCATTCTTGAACAAGGAATAATAATATGAGCCAACTTGAGATCCTGGGAATCTCTTATCGATTCCCAGATGGGACAACAGCATTACGTGACATCACGCTAAGGATCGATGAAGGAGAGTTCGTCATCATCTCAGGGAAGAACGGTTCAGGGAAGACCGTACTCTTACGGATACTCAATGGTCTTATCAAACCCAGCTCTGGAACGGTTAATATCAACGGGATCTCTGTGGTAGAGAACCCTTTTGAAGCAAGAAGAGAACTTGGACTGGTATTCCAGCAGTCAGACAGCCAGATCGTAGGTCAGACTGTCACTGAGGATATAGCCTTCGGGTTAGAGAATATCGGGATGAATGCCGATGAAGTGAAGATCCGAGTCAGACAGACTCTTGAGAAGGCAGGCCTAGAAGATCATGCATCTCAGAGACCACGGACCCTCTCAGGTGGAGAGAAACGTCGTCTCACGATAGCAGGTGTCGCCGCCATGTCACCCCATATTATCGCACTAGATGAACCCTTCTCGAATCTAGACTACCCCGGAGTCATCCAGGTACTTGAACAACTCGTCAAACTCAACGAGCAAGGACATACGATCCTTCTCGTGACCCATGATCTTGATAAGGTCCTTTCTCATGCGACTCGTCTTGTCCTCATCGAAAAAGGATCGCTTATTGCAAATGGGAACCCCTTTGATGCGCTTACCTATGCTCAAAAATGCGGTGTCAGAAGCCCCAAAGGTGTGACAAAAGAGAATATCGGAGAGATGACATGGCTGAACGACTGATCTTTCACTACCATGATAGAAAGACTATAGCTCACAGCCTTGACCCGAGAAGTAAGATGTTCACGCTCTTTGTCCTCACCCTCTCCCTACTTAATCTTAATCCCGTAGGTTTCCTTCTCATACTCCCCTATCTTGCACTAGCTATGATCGCAGCCCGTATGCCGGTCAGAGAATATAGGAAGGAGATACTCTTCTTCTTGATCTTTTCTGGGATGATATTCCTTATGCGTTGGTGGGGCTCAGGTAATCCTCTCACTGCATTGACTGCGGCCGGCAGATTCCTCGCTATCGTAGTGATGGGACTCACCCTCTCTGATACGACTTCACCGAATGAGATGTCCTTAGCTATCTATTGGATCCTACGGCCATTCTCTGAAGAGTTCGCCAGTAATACTGCTGCAAAACTAAATCTGACTGTCAGCTTCTTCCCAGTGATCTTTGATGCCTCGAAAGATATCCAGGAGGCAAGAAGATCTCGACATGAAGATGCGAGAAGACAACCCTTGAGACGTCTAGTCTCTATTGGACGACAGCTCTTCGATCTCCTGTTAGATAGAGCAGAAGAGATCTCCTATGCCTTGGAATCACGGTGTTTCACACCGAAGATCAGGCATGGGAGTCTGGACTGGAGATTCAGGGATACGGTGTATCTCATGATCTCCTGTACCTATATCATCTTTGTTCTCTATATTTCGATCAACCCATGATCTTCATGGATCCACGATAGAGAGAGACCTCTGTCGTGATGATCATAGCCCCCTCTTGCTTATCAAGATTTCCAGTTATCTTCTCGATACCCTCTACGATCTCCTGTTCTCTATCTTCAGGTACTAATGCCATGATAGTCTTACTCTGATTCTTTCGTTCATTGAAGAACCCGATGAAGGTCGCGAAAAGAGGGATATTCGAGATATAGGCACCCATACCAGAGGATTCGATGATGGTCGCCCCATCAATACCCTCTTGGATGAAATATTCGAGGATATGGTAGAGGAACTCTTCTAGATACAATACGACATACATGAGCTTCATCTTACGTTTGGGAGCAGTCGCATCGATGCTCTGTTCTACCGATTTCAAGAAGTTCTCATAGAGCACACCTGAGGTCTTCGCAAGAAGGAGCTCCTTCTTTATCTGGGTAGTGGTCAGAGCCCGTGAGATACTTGCTAATATCTGAATATGCTCGTTGACCTGTTCTGCAGGACCGATGATGGTGAAGATCAGATGGACCTTCTTCTTGTCGATACTATCGAACTCAACACCATGTTTAGAGGTGGTTATGAATACGAGGAACTGATCTAATCCTTTTAATCTCATATGGGGAAGTGCAACACCATCACCAAATCCGGTAGACCCATCAGACTCTCGCTGTTTCAAGCCCTGATAGATAGCATCAACACCAAACTCACTAAGCTTCTCATTCACCACAGCTAAGGTCGCGAGTTCGTGGAGTACATCCTGTTTTGTCTTAGAGTTCAGTGAGACACTGCAACAGTTCTTATCAATAATCTTATATAGTTCCATTATTCTTCCTCCATAGCTTTCACGATCGCATGTCTTGCCAATGATGGTCCGATCAGTTCATTAACGAATACTGATAGCAGCACGATATTCACCATCTGCGCGATCATATCTGCATATAGGTGGGACAACCCTGCGATCATCGGGGAGGCTTGGATCAGAAGTACGAGACCGATCGCCACTCCAGCCTGCGGGATCATACAGAGGCCAAGGTGAGTCTTCACACATCCGGTCATCCCGGTTAGCTTCGCACCCACTCTGACACCAGCATATTTTGCAAGCCCTCGAGCTAAGATGAAGGCAAAACCGATAATGAGGATATCTTTATCAAAGAGTACATGCGGATTCAGTTCCGTTCCAGCTATGACGAAGAATAGTGCATAGATCGGAGGTGTCAAAGGTTCGATCGATCTGAAGATACGATGATTTCGAGGTGATGCATTGATCAAGAGTGCCCCAGCAGCCATGTTTGACATGAGCGGTGAGAGATTCAGGATGATAGCTAAGGCTGTCTCTATGAAGATGATACCCAACGTGATCAAAAGGATCTCATTCGTACCATTCTTCTTCCGAGTCATCATATGGATGGACCAGCCGGCAAAAGCTCCGATCAGCAGAGAGAAGCCGATCTCTTCGAAGGCATGGAAGATCAATGAGGCTGCACCATGTGCTTCGGGATTGAGCATCCCTACGGCTAGGGCGAACACGACACCGAAGATCGCTACACAACCCGCATCATCAAGTGCTACGAGTCCATAGAGGTAATCGATGAACTTCCCATGAGCTCTGAGCTTCTGTACGATCGCAACAGTAGCAGCCGGAGCCGTAGCTGTCGATATAGCACCAAGCAGTAGTGCGAAGGGTAGTTCGATACCGAAGAGGAGCATCGTCACAGAGACCACGCCAAAGGCAAGTCCTACCTGGAAGATCGTCATGACGACGATCTCCTTCCCCATACTCTTGAGCTTCGCAGAATAGAACTCACCACCTATAGTCAGGGCAATGAGCCCTAATGCAAGGTCGGTCACGAACTTCAACGATTCACCCATCTCATGATGAACAAGCCCTGTTACCGCATCACCCATGATGAGTCCTGCGAATATATATCCGGTGATCTCCGGAAGCTTGATCTTTGTTACCAGTTTTCCCATGATGTAGCCGAAGAAGAGCAGCAGACCTACCGTAAAAAGGCCGCTGTCATTCACTATATCACGTAATGCTATCAATTCAGTTGTTAAAAGGTCCATGGTGTATTGTACAGAGATTAATAAGAGATTTCAATCTCAT
>CAZLZY010000081.1:1520-9206 GCA_964564075.1 uncultured Spirochaetales bacterium | reverse complement strand
ACTCACGGTTTCACGGTAGTCAAACCTTCTGAGGATGACGAGCTCTATATAGTCAATACCTGTACAGTCACGAGTAAAGCAGAGCAGAAGGCACGAAGGATGATCCGCAAATTTGCCTCCATGGACCACGGGCCGGTAGTGCTCGTAACAGGCTGTTATGCACAGATGGACCAGGAGGATGTTAAAAAGCTCGCAGAGCGATTGATCGTCGTCCCTCTTGATAACAAGGCGGACCTTCTGCATCTTCCTGCATATCTGAATACGCTCCTTTCTGCGAATATCTCGTTGCATGAAGGGATCACCTCTTTCTTGAGTTCAAGTTCAGACGAGGTTTCGACTCCCTTTGATTATAAGGCGATAACCTTCCAGTATCATGCACGAGCCTTCTTGAAGATCGAAGATGGCTGTGATAATGCCTGTTCCTACTGCAGGGTCACTTTGGCAAGAGGAGCTGCAGTCAGTCTTCGAGCCGATCAGGTCGTCGAGAGATGTCTCGAGATCGAGAGAGAAGGGTATCGTGAGATAGTCTTCACAGGAGTGAACATCACCGCCTATCTTGATGGGGATATCGATCTTCCAGGAGTCTTGAAGATGACCCTTGCTGCGGTATCAGACAAGTTACGTATCAGATTATCCTCATTAGAACCAGATATGATCAGCGATGAGCTCATAGAGGTCTGTAGAGATAAAAGAGTTCAACCACATTTCCATATACCGATCCAGACAGCTTCGCAGAAGCTTTTGCGATCCGTGAATAGAGACTTTGATCTTGTAGTCGCATCAAGACAGTTGAAGAAACTGCTAGCAGTGAAGGATGATCCCTTCCTTGCCGCTGATATCATCACAGGTCTTCCCGGAGAACTCGATGAGGATGCTCAGATGACTAGGGACTTTCTCATCGATACCGGATTCTCTCAAGTTCATGTCTTTCCATTCTCTCCTAGACCGGGAACCCCATTATATGATGCCAAAGGAAAGGTCCCTGAATATCGTAGAGACGAGAGGGCAAGAGATCTTCGTAATCTTTCAACAGAGTTGTATCAGGATTATATACGAAGATGGGATGGTAAAGAGATCGAGATGATCATAGAGGGAAAGAGAGCCGTGGGAGTGTACGGGGTCAGTGCGAACTATCTGAAAGCTCCTATTGAGAACCTTCCTGAAGGGTATAAGAGAGGCTCCCAGTGCCTAGTACGGCTGAAAGTGAGTCCTGAAGGACTGAGTAGCACTTTTCTGGAATTCAACTAGGTTTGATTGCATAAAAAAAGAATGAAGAGTATAGTAACGAAAAATAGAGAATAGGGTAATGAAGTTATGATAGCAGATATAAAGAGTATGTGGAGATCGGTGATCTTCAATGCTGTGAAGCGTGTTGCAGTAGAGTTGACAGGGTCGTCAGATTCTATATCAGAGGATGATATTCTCATACAGAAACCACCAAAGTCAGAGATGGGTGATATAGCAGTCCCCTTCTTCACCTTTGCGAAGACCTTTAGAAGAGCTCCTGCACAGATCGCACTGCTGACAGCTGAAGCTATGAGCTCTCTAGATGAGAGTCCATCAGGTTCTGTCAGTGTATCAGGTCCCTATCTGAATATCTCGATCGATACGGTAGCTCTAGCAGCATCCCTCAAAGAGACTCTAGATAAGAATGGAGATTCCTACGGTCAGACTGATTCCCATGCGGGAAAGCGGATCATGATCGAATTCTCCTGTCCAAATACGAATAAACCTCTCCACCTCGGCCATATGAGAAACGATTCGATCGGTGAATCTATCTCTCGGATCCTCAAAGCCAATGGAGCAGATGTCCATAAAGTCAACCTCATCAATGATCGAGGTGTTCATATCTGCAAGTCTATGCTTGCTTACCAGAAGTTCGGTAATGGTGACACTCCTGAATCAACAGGGATCAAGAGTGACCATTTCGTGGGTAAATACTACGTCATGTTCGCTCAATGGGTGAAAGAGTATCCCGAAGCTGAGAAACAGGCTCAAGCGATGCTCGCAAAGTGGGAAGCTGGTGAGCCTGAGATCATCGAACTCTGGGAGAGGATGAACAAGTGGACTATCGATGGTATTCAAGAGACCTATGAGACCACTGGTATCTCCTTTGATGATATCTACTATGAGAGTAAGACCTATATGAAGGGTAGGAGTGAAGTACTCAAAGGCCTGGAAGATGGAGTCTTCTATAAAGATGAAGAGGGGACGGTCTGGATAGATCTAGAACCTATCAAACTCGATAAGAAGGTCCTTCTTCGAAAAGATGGGACCTCATTATATCTGACTCAAGATATCGGAACCGCTATCGCTAGACATAAGGACTGGCCCTTCGATTCTCTTACCTATGTTGTCGGTTCAGAACAGAAGTACCACTTCACGGTACTGTTCTATGTTCTCTCGCAGCTTGGACTGTCTTGGGCAGAGAATCTGTTCCACCTCTCTTACGGGATGGTGAACCTCACTGACGGTCGAATGAAGTCTAGAGAGGGAACGGTAGTAGATGCTGATGATCTCTTTGCTAAGTTGAAGAAGATGGCCTCAGATGAGATAACCGAGAAGGGACGTGAAGCAGAAGTCGGTAATATCGATAAGACTGCATCAGCTGTCGCATTAGGTGCTCTTAACTATTATCTCCTTCAGGTCAATCCTAACAAGGATATGATCTTCGATCCTAAGGAGTCTCTTTCCTTCACCGGTAATACTGGTCCCTATCTGCAGTATATGGGAGCTCGAATCTGCAGTATGCTCAAGAAGTATGAGAATATCGCAGCAGAGGTAGATACCTTCGCCTTCGATCCATCATTGCTAGTTGAGACAGAAGAGAGAGAACTGATCAAACTGCTTGCAGGGTATCCTGAGATAGTCAGAGCAGCAGGTGCTGATATGAATCCTTCATTGGTCTCAGCCTACCTATTTGATCTCTCGAAACTATACAGTAAGTTCTACCATGATCATCCTATCCTACGTGGTGAGGATAAGTCTTTGATCAAGGCAAGGGTGATTCTGTCAACTATGGCTTTACAGGTCTTGAAGAATGCTTTTGCTTTAATAGGTATTCCTTTCCTAGAAAGTATGTAAAGTATTTGATTGCTATTGACCACTCGGCTTGCCTTATGGTATAAGGTATCCTGCATAAATTAAGAATTAAGGATGTGATTTTCATGTACGCATTGGTAGAAATCAAAGGTAAACAGTACAAGGCTCAAGAAGGCGATGTACTGAAAGTCGATAAAATCGATATGGAAACTGGATCAACTATTGAGTTCGATACAGTACTTATGGTTGCGGATGGTGATAGCACCGTCGTAGGTAAACCATACATCGAGGGCGCTAAAGTGACAGCTGTTCTTGAAGACCAGGTGAAAGGTAAAAAGATCATGGTATTCAAGTTCAAAAGAAGAAAGGGTTACAAAAGAAAACAAGGTCACAGACAAAAGTATACCCAACTGCTCATCAAAGAGATTAAAGCTTAAATAGGAGAAATTCAGCATGGCACATAAAAAAGGTGGCGGAAGCACAAGAAACGGAAGAGATTCCGAATCAAAACGACTTGGTGTAAAAAGATCAGGTGGACAACTCGTGAAAGCTGGTGAGATCATCATCAGACAGAGAGGAACAAAAGTTCATCCAGGTGAAAATGTTGGTAGAGGAAAAGATGATACCCTGTATGCTACAGCAAAAGGTAACGTTAAATTCTATACAAAAATGAACCGACATTACGTTTCTATTGCAGAATAGATTCATACCAGTCTCATCTATTACAAACCGTAGTTGAAATAAATAAAATATATGTTTGGATTTTCAGACGAAACCTACATTGACATTGCCTCCGGAAATGGAGGCCATGGTAGTGTCTCGTTCAGACGAGAGAAGTATGTTCCCAAAGGCGGGCCGGATGGTGGTGATGGAGGAAGAGGCGGAGACGTCATCTTCGTCGTATCAAAGAACCTTCGTACCCTTGGTGGCTTAAAATCAAAGAGAAGTTTCCGTGCTCAGAATGGACACCCTGGTCGAGGTGTGCGCCGACATGGGAAAGATGGCCTCGATCTGGAGATCATAGTTCCTGAAGGGACCTTGATCAGAGATCCTCTGACAGGCGAAATCCTTCATGACCTTACAGGGCTAGACCGTTTTATCTTCTTGAAAGGCGGGAAGGGCGGTAACGGCAACTGGCATTACCGATCTTCGACTAGACAGGCTCCGCGTTACGCACAGCCTGGGATCTCGGGTGAAGAATTCCGAATTCATATTGAATTACGTATCATAGCTGATATTGGGTTCGTAGGTTTTCCAAATGCAGGAAAGTCATCACTCTTGAACCATTTGACTAATGCTCACTCAAAAGTGGCAGGTTACCCCTTCACAACGAAGATCCCTCATCTAGGTGTATTCCGATATGATGATCGTGATATTATCTTAGCAGATATTCCTGGGATCATCGAAGGCGCCTCCGAAGGTGCTGGGCTGGGATTCAAGTTCCTACGTCATATCTCAAGGACCTCTGGACTCGCATATCTCATCGATATGGATGATGAGCGGTATCTTACTGCTTATGAGTCATTACAGGGTGAACTTGCAGCATATGCTCCAGAACTCACTGATAAACCGAATGTGGTGATCGCTACGAAGATGGATACAGAATTCGCTTCAGAGCGTGTTGATGAGCTCCAAGAGAAGTATCCAGACTTAGAGATACTACATCTATCAGTCTTTACTGGTGAAGGTGTCTCAGAGGTCAAAAGAGCATTTGTACGGATGGCTACAGCCGAGGATTCATGAAAACAGCAATAATCGGTGGATCTTTCAATCCACCGCACATTGGTCATATCCATCTCATCAATCAGGTCTTAGAATCAACAGATTTTAACAGGATCATTCTTATACCACTTCATACCCCTAATCATAAGAGTGTGAAGCATGAGATAGACCCGAGGCACAGGATCGCTATGGTGGAACTACTTGCAAAGAATATCCCAACAGGTTGTATCGTAGATACCTGCGAGATCGATCGAGGGGGTATCTCCTATACCTATGATACCGTCAAAGAGATTTTTGATCGCTATGAGGATACGAGTGAAGTAGGTGTGATCATCGGTGATGATCTTCTTCCTGGCCTCATTGAGTGGAATAGGTTCGAGCTTCTTAAGGAGCTCGCATCATTCTTAGTGATAAGAAGAGAGGCTAGTTCCGGGAATGTCCTCAGACAGATAGAGAAGATCAAAGAGATGGGAGTCTCTATCGAGCTTTTGACAAACAAGGTAGTCGAGGTCTCTTCAAGTGAGATACGGAGAAGGATAGAAGCTTTCGAAGATGCTTCGAGACTCCTGCCGATGAATGTGGTATCATACATACAGGAAAATGAATTATATAGATAATTTACGACAGTATATCGTCTCAACGATCTCGGATGAACGCTATGGACATACCTTGCGTACAGAACAGGTTTCAATAGCGCTTGCTGATCGTTTCGGATATTCAAAAGAGGTTATGACCACTGCTTCCCTCTGGCATGATGTCGCAAGGAAGTGGAGTGAAGATGAACTGGTATCCTATATAAAAGGGCATGGGCTTGAGGCTCTTCCCTATGAGATCGAGAATCCCATGTTGCTTCATGGTCTTGTTGGAGCTCAACTTTTCAGTGAATGGGATCCTCTGATGCCGTTTGGTGTTGCTGAGATCGAGTCAATCTGGCTTGCGATCAGATGGCATACGACTGGGAATGTGCAGATGGGAGATCCTGGGTATATTCTTTTCATCGCAGATTATGTGGAGCCAGGAAGGACCCACCTCAGTGGTGAGGCTAAAGAGAGGATCCTGTCTCTTGAATCGTTAGAGGAGATGGTAAAACTCATCTTAGAGATGCAGTTTGAGTATTTCTCTACCAAGGGAGTGAGTGATGTTGGTCCCGGTAGAGAACTGTATGAGAAGATGTGCAGAGAGTGTTGCTTGTGAGAAGAATAACCCGGCTTCTTCTACTGTCAGGAATGATACTACTTCTGATGCTCTCTTCTTGTAGGATTGGATCTGCAGACTTCATCACGACTCTGATCATCATCCATGATGAGCGTACAGAAACAGGGTATGAACTACATGTTCTCCTGTATCATAAGAAGAGTGAGAAGAGTGCGATCATAGAGATCCCTGGAAATACCATCATAAAGGGTTTGTCTGCCGAGGAGCATAGCAGGACGACTGATGATGAGGATCTGAAGGATCTTATTGAGACTCTTTTGGGTATTAGGGTAGAATATGTGGTTGCAGCTGATTCAAAAGATGCATTTGCATTATTTACTATCTTAGATAGCCTTGAAGCATTTGACCTGAATCAAGAAAATGGGTATGTTGGACTCTATAGTAGTCGATGGGCGACGTTATATACTAATGCTAAACTTCTAGCAAGTGATCAGGTGATCGATAAGATCTTTATGATCACAGAAGATATACCTGATAGGAAAGTCAAAGATTTCCTTTTAAGTCTTGGTAAGAATGAAGATAATGATCCAAATCTGATTGAGTATCAGATAGATATGTATGATAGACCGCTATACAATGGAATGTATGGGCAGGAACTGATAAATGATGTCATGAGACGATTAAGTGAATAATCGAGTAGATAAGGAGAAAAAATGCCCATGGGGGATGACGAGATTAATAGTAAAGCAAAGCACTTGGCTGCTTTTGTACAAGATCACAAAGGCGGGGATGTCGTATGTATAGATGTCGCTGAAGTAAGCAGTTGGACCAGCTATTTTATTATAGCGACCGTAACGAGTCTGGGGCATATGAGAGGTCTTGTGAAAGAGATTCAGGGAGAGCTCGTAGCTCTTGATGTGCAGGTCAATCATAGACATAAGAAGATAACTGATACTGGATGGGAATTAGTTGATTGTGGAGATATTGTCATCAATATCATGACAGAAGAGATGCGAACTTTCTATGAACTAGAAAAACTCTGGTATCTTGGGAAAGTAGTAGATATCTCAGCATAATATGAAGAGGGACTGACCTCTTGTGGTCCCTCAGACCTTTTTAAATCAAAGACATGATCAATACCTCTTTACAAGTATCCTACTGAATAACAGCTACATATCTATGATCGGTGATCTGTTCTTTTCGATTTGATAGAGAGAAGCTGAAGATAGATCAATTGGTTAAGCTCGATACATAAAAACAGAGACTACATCACTGCAATCTCTGTTGATAGTTTCTAGTCTTCAAAATCAAAGGATTCTTCGATCCCATAGATATTGGTCTCTTCAGCTAGATCATTCTTCTCTATATGAAACCCTTCTTCATTCAGATGTCCTTCATCGTACTCATCTGTGATACTGTCCTCAAATGGATCATCGAGAAGGTCTTCATCGAGAAAAGCTTCATCATAAACCGGTCGGTCTTCTTCGATCTCCACTTCTTCTAACAAATCGTCGTCTTCAAATGAATCGTCGTTCTCAAGTTCGTCTAACAATGTCCATCCCTCCTGTACATTTACGACTACCTTTTAACCATACCTATATGCAGTATGAAATGTCAATATTCCATATGAAAAAGGTTTGACTGATTTTACTGCCAAAGGTAGACTTGAATCATGAATTCACAAATACGGATGAAGGCACCGGCAAAGATCAACATACATCTTGATATTCATGAGAGAAGGGCTGATGGCTTTCATGAGCTTACTTC
>CAZLZY010000081.1:0-1510 GCA_964564075.1 uncultured Spirochaetales bacterium | reverse complement strand
CTTCGATATTCCAGAAGATCGATCTCTTCGATACGATCGATATCTCTATCGAACCCTCCGAACGATTCTCCTGTACTATTGACGATGGATCAGATATCCCAGTAGAGAAGAACACGATGTATCTTGCTTGCAGGAAGTTCTGTGAAACTTATGAGAAAGATCTTATGATCAAGCTCATCTGTGATAAGCAGATCCCCATGACTGCCGGATTGGGGGGAGGCTCTTCAGATGCAGCATCTGTCCTACTTGGTCTTCAAAAACTGCTTGATAATCCCCTTAATGATCGCCAGATTGAGCTTATCGGAGCAGAGATCGGTAGTGATGTGCCGTTCTTTCTCGGTAGGGCAGCCTCTGTCGTTACCGGAAGAGGAGAATATCTAAGAAGTATAGCCGCAAGAGGTGACCTTTCAGGTGTTATCTTGCTACCAGCGTTCGGTATATCCACGCCAGAGGCTTTTTCACTGCTTGATGAGTATAGGACAGGTGAAGAGGTTCGCGAAGAGCCTCTTGGTGAAGAAATGATGGTGAAGATGTATCTTGAACCGGTAACTTCCTGGAAGTTCTTTAATTCCTTCACTCATGTCCTGTATGAAGAACATCCTGAATATGAACAAATCGAGAAGATCCTTCGTAGTTGTGGGTTTGACTCGATATTGATCTCTGGTAGCGGGTCTTCTATGGTGGGACTTACAGATTCTGTGATTGTGAGTGGAAAAACTCTAAATGACATGTGTGAACTAGCTAATGTAAAGGTTATCCCCATAAAAATGCTTGCCGACTAGGTAAAAGGGGTTTACAATAATATTAGTTATATATTCTTTTTTGTTACAAAGAGTTGTTTGACTGACATCATGGAGGGACACATGGAAATTACTGACATCAGAGTTCGTAGGGTATCAACAGAGGGGAAGCTTAGAGCTTATGTGACGGTGACTTTTGATAATGTATTCGTAGTGCACAATGTTAAGGTCATAGAGGGAAAGAATGGCGCGTTCATAGCGATGCCGAGTCGAAAGACAAAAAATGGAGAATACAAGGATGTAGCACATCCAATTAGTTCAGATTTTAGAGGTCTTCTGCAGGAAAAGATTCTCGAGGAGTTCAAGAATGCTCCAGAAGAACCCGAAGATCACCATAAGGTCGAATTATCTATCTAAGAATTACGTTAAATATCTAGACATCTTTTTAAAAAACGTATAATCTTCCAAACGTTGCAATCACGCAATCATTGAATAAATAGAGGGTACATGTACCCTCTTTTCATTGGGGCGTCGACAAGCGGTAAGTCACCGGTTTTTGGTGCCGGTATTCGCAGGTTCGAATCCTGCCGCCCCAGAAAACTATTCGTAGAAGGAGTTTCGTATGAGTATTAAAGTAGCCTTAAAAGGTGTTAAACGAGATGTTTTAGGTTCCAGTGAATCTCGTAGATTAAGAAAAGCGGGAATGATCCCAGCAGTTATCTATGGTAAGAATGATCCAATTCATATTGCAGTAGATGCAAAAGAATTTA
>CAZLZY010000080.1:0-9217 GCA_964564075.1 uncultured Spirochaetales bacterium | reverse complement strand
GCTTAACAAAATCAATCGCTTTCCTGTATAATCACAGATATGGATTATGAAAATGCAGGATACCTCCTTCATGTATGCTGTGCACCTTGTGCATCGGCATCTATAGAACGCCTCCTTGAACGTGGTGAGCACGTTGCTCTGTTCTACTCTAATTCCAATATTTTCCCATACGAAGAGTATGGTAAGAGATTGCAGGAAGTGAAGAGGTTGGCAGAGATCTATTCTCTTCAGCTTTTCATCGATGAATATGACCATGGTGCGTGGCTTGATCATATCAAGGGCTTCGAAGCTGAACCAGAGAAGGGCAGGCGATGCTCTTTATGCTTTGCTTTCAGCCTGAAACAGACACAAGAAAAGGCACAGGAACTTGGCATCCCTAGATTCTCCACTACATTAACAATCAGTCCTCATAAGAGATCTCCACAGATCTTTGGTGAAGCAGCACCCTTTGAAGGATTCGTCACTGATGACTTCAAGAAGAAGGGCGGCTTTGCTAAGAGTATAGAATTGAGTGAGACTTATGAGCTTTACCGTCAAAGCTATTGTGGCTGCGAGTTCAGCATAAGAACGAATAAGGAGAAATGAGGATGAACAGCCCCAATACGATACCTATTGCAACTGGTGTGATGATCCCCTCAATTGGATTTGGGACCTATAAGGTCAATGGTAAGACTACCATGCTTGAAGCGATAAGATCCGCTTATGATGCTGGTTACCGGTTTATTGATACAGCAGCCTTCTACAAGAATGAGAAGGAGTTAGGTGCTGCTATCGCTACCCTCGGAATAGCTCGGGAGGACTTATTCATCACGAGTAAAGTCTGGCTTGAGAATGATGGATATGATAAGACGCTCAAATCTTTCGAAAAGAGCTGTAAAGACCTTGGTACGGATTATCTAGACCTATTCCTTATCCATTGGCCGACTGAGAGGACCATGAGTACCTGGATGGCTTTAGAGAGACTCTATGCAGAGGGGAAGGTGCGTGCGATCGGGGTGAGTAACTTCGATATAGATAATCTTAAAGAGATCGTGGAATCAAACCATATAAAACCTATGATAAACCAGATAGAGATCCATCCCGGTCATCCTCAGGATGAACTGAGGAAATTTTGTGACCGACATGGTATTCATATTTGTAGTTCAGCCCCTCTAGGGAGAGGGAATATATTCTCTGACCCTGACATCTTACAGATCGCTGATAGGAATGATAGATCACCATCCCAAGTCGTACTCAGGTGGCATTACCAGCTAGGGATCAGTCCTATACCAAAATCTCTCAATAAAGAACATATTGAAGAAATTATTGATATATTCGATTTCACTCTTTCGATCGATGATATGCAGAAACTCTCATCTCTTAAAGGTAGTTGTTTGTTCAAGGCACCAGCAGGTGCATTAGTTAGTAAGTCAGGAGAATATGATGAAGCATGAGTCGTATGATGTAGTGATTATCGGATCAGGTCCAGCTGGAATGGGAGCCGCTTTCGAATTGAGTGAGAAGGCCCCACAGAAGAAGATCGTGATCTTAGATAAATTAAAGTATTCCTCTGGTGGTATGAGAAATGACTGCAAGATGAACTTCACCTTTCCGATCGGATTCCCAAAAGAGTATTGGGATGAGTATCAGGCGAATGAGTATCTCGATAAGGTAAGTGAGTTCCTACAACCAACGATCCTACCAAAGACGCGGATCGGGATATACCAGACTCGTGCAGAGAGACTCAATACGAAACTTCTTGAGATAAAACAGACCCATTTGGGTACTGATGGTGGATTACGTCTGATCAAAGAGCTTCAGAAAGAGCTTCAGAACCGAGATGTGGAACTTGCATTAGAAGAAGAGATGCTCAGTATCGATCCGAAACTCAGACAGATCGAAACGAACAAGAGAACGATCTCCTTCGTTACGTTGCTCATCTCCCCTGGACGTCAAGGGTTCAGATTCTTACAGCAGACTTTAGATGCACTAGATGTAGCCTATATAGATAATATCGTAGATATCGGGATCAGAGTCGAGACAAGGATCGAACACTATCCGATCGTCAAAGACTACTATGACCCAAAATTTCATTTTCCCGATAAAGTTCGAACCTTTTGTACGAACAGTGGGAATGCCCATGTCGTTAAAGAGACCTATAAGACAGCTGCAGGTCTTCCCTATAATTCAGTCAACGGTCATGCCTATTCAGTGAGCCATGGAAAAGAGAACGGGCTAGTGAACTTCGCTATGCTCAATACGGTAGGGCTCACAGAACCGCTTGCAAGTGGACAGCAGTTCGCTGAGAACCTAGGGATCCAAGCGATGCTCATGGGAGGGGGGAAACCTCTGATGCAGAGAGTCGGTGACTTCAGAATGGGTTCGAGATCTAAGCTAGAAAGTTTCAATAATGACCTCTATGATTTTCAGCCAAGCTTAAGAAGCTGCTGTCCTGGTGACATCTCACTAGCAATGCCTGCTAGGATCTTAAGAAGTCTTTGGAAGGGAATGAAAAAACTCGATACGATAGTACCTGGAGTCCTTCACCCCTCAACTATCATGTATTATCCTGAGATCAAGCTCTATGCAAATAAACCTGATTATCTCAATAAACACTTCAAAGTAGCTGATGGGATCTATCTTGCAGGCGATGGTGCCGGAACGAGTAGAGGTATCACCGCAGCATGGGCTAGTGGTATACGAGCTGCTGAAGGTATGATAACAGAGCTATAATCTTTCTTTGAAAGGTACACGTCTGTCCCGGCAGTGATCCCTATCACAATAGGCACAGCTCTCATAGTCGTGTCCCTTATCGAAGAAGATCCCTGCGACAGTCTTGTTGGGGATCATAAGACAACTTTCATTGAGAGTTACCCCTGTAGTCCCTTTAACATCCCCAAGCAATGGGAAGAGTTCCCTCATCGCTTCGATCGGCCAGATGTCGACATTCCCGGAGCCCGGATTGATCGTGTTCGCACGACTTAGGTGATATGTTGATCGTATATAGTCGGTTAATTGCTTCATTCCGATTCGTAAGGCCTTTGTCTTCAGAATATCGACCCAGAAAGGTGCGAAGAAGTCATAAGTTGAGAGATCGATCCCATCAAGTCCATCACTACAGGTAGCTACATAGGGAAAGACTCTATGTAACTCATTCAATCTACTTAGGACCTTACCATTGAAGCTGTAGGAATCAATGACTACCGTACTCGTACTATCCTCATGAAGCTCATAGGACTCGATATCTGCCTGTCTATGTACAGACTGACAAATAAGCTTCTCTTTTGCCTGAGCGAAGAGATCCTCAGCTTCTGATGTGAGTTCCGGGAACATCTCGAGTTGTATCTTCTTAGAGAACCAACTGAAAGGGGCATTGAATTTTGTAGTGAGGTGAATGAGTGATTTTTTCATGAGTATTAACCAGTATGTACGGTGACATCAGTCTCAGTGATCTCACGCCAATGTGTTCCCAATGAGATCTTCAGCATACTGTTACCTGGTACGATGACAACGAGTCCCGGTTGCAGTGTTGTTTTAAGATCTTCGATGAGTTCTTTGTCATAGGTGATATGTTCACCTACACCATTGGCAAGGATCAGACCATATTCGACCGTATGGATATAACCCTTCATACGTAAGGCTTCTGAACCGAATCTTCTCATAAAACTATCTAAGACCGTGAATCCAACAGGCTCTGTTGGTGTCAGCCTCATTGGTACTGGACGGCCCTGTTTTCCCCAACCTTTATATTGTTCGGTATTATAACTGAGCAGCTGTTCGGTATTGGGTTTGAGTGATCTGATGATCTGGGAAGGGACCTTCCCATAGGTTGTCTTGATCATATCGACCTCTGGTTTGAGAGAGTTGAGCTCCTTCTCCAGATTTGCTAGCTCCTCTTCATCTACAAGATCACACTTGTTGATGATGAAGAGATCGCTATAGACGACCTGTTCCTTTAAAGTCAGCAAAGCCTGAGAGAGCGTGAAATAACGCTCTGCATCGATCAAACAGATCATTCCTTGGTAATCGAATGCATTATTTGAAGTTCTTTCTGCCCAATCGATGATCTCGAGGAGTGGGCTGGGCTTTGCTAGTCCAGAGGCCTCTACGAAGAGGGCATCGATGGGAAGATCGGCATATTTATTGATCGACTCGACAAAGGTGCCTGAGAGACAGGAGCAAAAGATCTGTCCTCCTGAGAGCTCTGTCATCACAATATCAGAAGTAGTGGAGAGTAGGGAGCTGTCGATGTTCAGCGAACCGAAATCATTGACAATGACCCCTACATTACTCCATTCCTTCTGCCCGAGAAGATTATTGAGCATAGATGTCTTACCAGAACCAAGAAAGCCTATGATGATGTATAATGGTATCCGTTTCTTATCTCTATGCTCTGTATTGTTCATTATAGATATTTTCCTATTTCACCAATGATCTCTTCTCTTCTAGGAATGATCGATGAGTATTTTAGTTCTCCGTTGATGTAGATACTAGGGAGCTGTTTAACGCCCATAGCACCACAGCGTGCAATATTCTGAGGAGAGGTATATTTATATTCCACCACATCGATCTTATCCCCATAATGAGCCTTAGCATCCATAGCTGTTGCCAACATGTAGGTACATGCCGCACAGGTAGCTGAATCAAGAGTGAATACTTCAACTAATGGTTTCTTAAGTTTGTCGTACTCGGGGAGTACCCCTTCGAATACAAGATCTACGATCTCATAGTTCTTGACCATCTCTCTTACGAGCTCAGTCTCATGTACAGCCTGCTCGATCGCAAGGGTATTCTCAATAGGGATATCATATGGCATATCGCAACCAGGTGCTATGATCAGATGATCCTTTGAAACTGAATCCATGAGATCTACTGTCGCCTTCATATTATCCTGCTGGTTACCGAAGAGCATGACAGAGGTCAGTGGGATATTTCCACCGATGACCACATCATAAGAATCTGTCACCTTCTTTGCCTCGGCAAGATTGACATTCTCATCTACCGAGAGGCTGTCTGGTGTCGTCTCACACATAGGGCCAATATTCATCGTTGCATTTCCACAGACGAAGAAAGATGAGAAGGCACCTCCCTCTCTGATAGCTGTGAAGAGTCTTAGGAAGGGTTCATGCATGAACTCTCTGAAGTGATCAGGGGAGATCTGAGAGATGAGTGGATCAACTGCTGCGATGACATCCATACCTGCATCTATGAAGTTCTTACTGAGTGCTATAGCAACATCGGTCGTATAGTCCATCAGTTTGTGAACATAGTCTGGATCAAGGATCATATCCATGAAGATATTGGTTCCTCGAAGATGTGATGCGAGTGTGAATGGTCCTGTGACTAGGCCATAAAGAGCAGTCTCAGCACCGACTGCAGTTTTCAGTCTTTTCATCACATCGATCTCTAATGCCAATCTTCCCTCATCTGCTGCAGGGATATAGGTTGGGATATCATTAGTAGATTCTAACGGGTGACTAGAGACCGTAGGAGGTGCATCTTCTGCCCAAAGCAGATCACAACCCATGAGTTCAGCTTCTATCTGAAGATCGAACATCACTGGTTGTCCATCTGGTTTATACATCTTATTAACTTCTATCAATGACTCTAAAAGCTTATCTCCATCCTGTGAGACCTCTTTTGCTGTGTATCCTTTTAACTTTCCTGAATGTACACCTGCGAAGGGGACCCAAGGAGTCTTATCTGTCTCTTTTCCTGTCAATACTGCTACGATTCTCTCTTTTCCTGTCATAACTCTCTTTTTCTCCTGTAGTGCATATGACCAAAAGATCATATGCACCTATAGTCAACAATGATTTATTTTGCTGTACAGATCTCAACTGCTTTGTTTGCAGCAGATGCCGCATCAGCTGTATAGAAGTCAGCACCGATACTTTCACAATAAGCAACAGTCACTGGAGCTCCTCCGACCATGAGCTTTATCTTGTCTCGTACGCCTGCAGCCTCTAAAGCTTCGACTACACCCTTCATCTTTGTCATGGTTGTTGTTAGAAGTGCAGAACATGCGATGATATCAGCACCCTGTGCAATAGCTTCATCTACATATTTCTGTGGAGCAACGTCTGTTCCAAGGTCGATGACCTCTAGGCCTTTACCTTCCATCATCATACCGACAAGGTTCTTACCAATATCATGGAGGTCACCTTTGACTGTACCGATAATGACTTTACCAGTTGCCTTAACTCCTGCATCTGCAAGAAATGGTTTGAGGATCGCTGTTCCCATGTTCATTGCTCTAGCTGCGATAAGTACTTCTGGTACGAATACTTCATTGTTCTTGAACTTCTCACCGATGATGTTCATCCCGTGCATAAGACCTTCCTGAAGAATGACTTTTGCACTCATATTCTCATCAAGACCCTGCTGCACTAATTCTGTAACTTCTTTTGCCCGACCCTTCTGAAGGAATTCAGAAAGAGCTAATAAATCCATTGCCATAAATTTACTCCTTGTTGAATCTCAGCTTGGTCCACGAAGCTATAACTTTATTTAGATTATCAAGGTAATCTGGCTTACATCTAAGATGTTTACAGTGACGGGCTCGCAAAGGATTCTCACCTTATTCCCCTTGATAGTAGTAAGAATAATGGTAAAAGTTGGATAAATCTTTGAATATATAACTCTTTTTTGGATAATATTGTGGTGTTTATGCAAAAAAGATGAAATATGAGGATTAAGTATGTATCTCATGAGTCTCTTTACGCCATTGAGAGCTCTTTGATCGATACTTTCCAGGAGATGTTCCCACTTCCTGTTTGAAGACCCGTGAGAAATAGCTCTGGTCTTCGAACCCTACCATACCGGCCACCTCGATGAGGGTACAAGGGGTAGTCTTGAGGAGTGTCTTTGCATGGTTGACTCTGATCTGGTTGATATAGGTCGTGAAGCTTTGGCCGATCTCCTCTTTGAAGACCTTACTGAAATAGGTGGGGCTCAAGTTCGCATGAGTCGCCGCCTCTTCCAAGGTTATCTTATCAGTATAATGGGTATGAATATAGTGAAGGGTCCTCTCGAGTCTATCAACATGCTTGGTCTTCTGTATATCGAATACGAGAGAGATATAGTCGTTGAGGACCTTAGAGAGCCAGAACGCAAGGGAATCAATCGATCTGAACTGGGTCACTTGTCTGAGATAGGTGAAGTTCCTACTCAAGGTCTCATCTGGGTCTGCTCCTCCACCAATAGTGGCACGTGAAAGGAGTACGATCAGTTCTGTCACTCGAAAGGATATGAGTTCCATCTTATTACCAGATGCGAAGAAGACATTGCCGAGGATCTCGTTGAGAGTCTTCTGAGCCTGTTGTTTCTTTCCTTGTGAGATAGCACTATATAGTTCATCTTCAAGTTCTATGGGATAGGAGAGTTCGACAGCAGGATCATGCTTCTTCAGTTGGTGGATATATTCAGAGATCCTATCCTGTTGGTGCTGATACTCTTTTCCTTCGATGATCTGATGGTCACCATTATCATTGACCCATCCGGCACACATGAGGAGCATCTCAGCAAGTGAACGAGACTGCTCAGGACTTACTGCTGGCACCTCCTCAAGGGCCTTGAGGAGAGTTTCAGTTCCTACATTATGCTCTATACTACTGAGATCCTGTACCATCTCCTCTCTACTGATGATGATAGCAGGCCCTGCAGTGAAAGATCCGATCATTATCCCCTCATAGATGATGGGACTCGTCCAGTAGAGCATGGAAGAGTGGCAGAAATACATATAACTCCCACCGAAACGTTCAGCCTGTTTTGCATTATATCTATGGACTTCAAGACAGGTATGTCCTTGATCAGCAAGACATTGGTCACAGAAACTCGCAGCCTCAGAATTATCAGTAAGGATCCTTACTTTGATCCCTGTACTGAGCTGATAATGATGTGCGATCTCGATCGCACGAGTAAAGACCTCGTCTGTGTTCAATGTGTTCTGATGTAAACCCACGTTCAATCCTCCATAGGGAACAGCATCTCCTGGATATAGAAATCCTGGAAAGCTTTATGACCTGATAACTCAATATACTGACATTTTTTAACGATCTGTAAGATATCTTTTGCGTGATCTTCCCAACAGCTGAAACGGATAGCTCCTTCACCAGAGCTATTACCGATAGCCTGTGTCTTTGAGATCAGGTCCTTTGGGATAAGACCTATAATACCTGCACTCTCAGGACGGATGAAACTACCGAATCCACCTGCTAGATAGAGATGCTCAACATCCTCTTCATTGATCTGGGCCTCTGAAAGGAGAGTCTTGAGACCAGCTGCAATAGCTGACTTGGCTAACTGGACCTCTCTGATATCTTTCTGAGAGAGGTAGATGCCAAAGTCATCCGATTCTCCATTGGGTAGAGTGATACAGAAGACAGGAGATCCATCAACGAGTCTGATGTTCGGGTGGCTACTCTCGTCAGGGGTAAGCATCCTTCCCGTAAAATCGATGACTTCCTGTTCGACTAGACCCGCGACACAGTCGATGATACCTGAGCCGCAGATACCAATAGGTTCTGCACCTTCTATGGTGGTATAGCTTACGGAATCAGCTTCGACTTTTACGGTATCGATAGCACCCTTGATACCTCCGGTACCAAAGGTGATATTAGCCCCCTCGAATGCAGGGCCAGCTGCTGTAGAGCAGCAGATGATCTGGTCAGCTACAGAGAAGGCCATCTCCCCATTCGTCCCGATATCGAGAAGGATGGAGGGGTTCTTATCTATATGGATCCCTGAGACATGGATTCCTGCGGTGATATCAGCACCAACATAGGCGGCAACCGAGGGGAGGAGCTCTGCATCGATATCAGGGATAGATGTGAATCCAAGCTCTCCTGCAGATATTCTCATGAAGTCGGTAAAGACCGGTATGAATGGTGCAGCAGCAATACCTGATGCATCAGCTCCAACGAGGAGGTGGAGCATCGTAGTATTCCCTGCGATGACCAATTGGACAATATGATCTAGGGGAATAGCATTCCCTACAGACATCTTTCTGATCCCGTCATCGAGCTGTTTTACGATCGCAGTCTGTAGACGCTCTTTCTGAGTATCAGAATCAGTTGCAAAAGCAATCCTGCTGATGACATCAGCTCCGAACTTCTTCTGAGCATTCAATCCTGAAAAGTTATCGATCACGTCACCTTGTTTGAGATCTACAAGATATCCAACGACCGTGGTAGTGCCGATATCTATGGCAATCCCATAGATCTTCTTATCACTGTCA
>CAZLZY010000079.1:0-9268 GCA_964564075.1 uncultured Spirochaetales bacterium | reverse complement strand
TAGCTACAGGTAGAAAGAAGGCAGATCTAGTCATAAAACATGCAAAGATAGTGGATGTTTTCAACCATAAGATCATTGAAGGGTCATTAGCTATCGCACAGGGGAAGATCGTTGGTATAGGGGCTTATGAAGGGGAAGAAGAGATAGATGCTCATAATTCGTATATCATTCCCGGTCTCATCGATAGTCATGTACACATCGAATCAGGGATGGTCTCTCCTGAACAGTTCGTGCGGACTGTATTACCTTGTGGGACTACAACTATCATAGCGGATCCTCATGAGATCAGTAATGTATCTGGACTTACAGGGATCAAGTATATGCTTGATGCGACAAGAGAAGTTCCTATGAACGTATATATGATGTTACCCTCCTGTGTACCAGCAACTGAGTTCGAACATTCAGGCGCTAGACTCGATTCAGTGGCTATCCAATCTTTGATCGATCATAAAAGGGTCTTAGGGCTTGGAGAGATGATGGATTACCCTGGAGTCGTTCAGGGTAATGAAGAGATCATTAAGAAACTACTTGTGGCAAGTAGTAGTGGTAAACAGATAGATGGGCATAGCCCGATGCTTGAAGGAAAGGAACTCACGGCATATGCTGCTGCCGGGATCTCTACAGATCATGAGTGTTCTACAGTTGATGAGATGCGAGATAGGTTAGCACGCGGGATGTATGTCCTGATACGAGAGGGTTCAGCAGCAAGGAACCTTTCAGATCTGATACGAGGAGTCAATGACTATAATTCTAGAAGATGTCTATTCTGTACCGATGATAGACAACCTGAGGATATATTGGAAACAGGACATATCAACAATCATCTGAGACTTGCCGTCTCCTATGGTGTCGATCCGATCACAGCGGTACAGATGGCAACGATCAATGCAGCAGAATGTTATGGACTCAAGAAGATCGGAGCGATCGTACCAGGATATCAGGCAGATTTCCTTATTGTAGAGGATCTAGAGTCCTTTACCATGAAGAGCGTATATGTGAAAGGAAAACTTGAAGCTTCAGATGGTCATATGGTAAGGACTTTTGAAGAGGTTTCTATAAAACCTGTCTCTGGGACCATGCATGTCAAAGAATTTCCGATTGAGGCTCTAAGACTTCCTCTAGAGAATGATCTAGCAAGAGTGATCAGGATCACTCCTCATAGTCTAGTAACAGAGAATGTGATAAGAAAGGTATTCCGTAATGATGATGGTGATTTCGTATCTCATGATAATCTCGACCTTTTGAAGCTCGTAGTAGTCGAAAGACATAAAGCAACCGGTAACATAGGCCTTGGGATCGTAGAGAACTATCAACTGAAGGGGGGTGCGGTAGCAACGACTATAGCGCATGATTCACATAATATCATAGCGATCGGAGATAATGATGAAGATATCTATTGTGCCATCACAGAGCTTATTGCGCTTGAAGGTGGGATCACCATGTGCTCTGGTGGGAATGTGATAGATTCCCTCCCTCTACCGATCGCAGGTCTCATGACTAATGAATCGGCAGAATATGTGAAGGTGAAGCTTCATGAGATGCATGAAAAAGCCTCAAACACCTTTTGCATAAATCTTGAGATCGATCCATTCATGACTTTGAGTTTTATGTCCCTTCCAGTCATTCCTGATCTCAAACTCACTGATATGGGATTATTTGATGTGAGAGAGTTCTGCTTCACAGATATTTCGATCAAATAACAGATTAGGGACGGAAGACTAAAGGTCTATTATTGTGGTGAATCACCTCGATAGGGGTATCATAGAGATCAGATATTCTCAAGCTCGTTAGAGCCTGTGATACGGGAAGATGCGCAAGCAATCTTCCTTTTTTTATCATTGCTATGGTGTCTGCTGTCTCTGCAGCAAAATTAGGATCATGAGTAGTGAAGACGACGGTATGACCTGATGCTAATAGTTTCTTGATGATCTCCTTCACGATAGCAGTATTCCCAGGATCTAATGAACTTGTAGGTTCATCAAGAATTATCATCTGAGGTTCCTGAGCAATGGAACGAGCAAGCATAAGTAGTTGTCGTTGTCCTCCTGATAAAGAGGTGACAGGACGACTGGGGGAGAGGTCTAACCCTACTTGTCCCATCGCCTGAAGCGCAATATCGATATCATGTTGTTTGGGACTCCCTAGTTGGGGTAGATAAGGAGCTCTTCCGAACAGGACATAATCAAGTAGTGAGAATGAGAACTGGATAGGTTCATTCTGGGGGACTAGGCTGATAAGTTTGGACCTGTCTCGCTTGGTATATGAACTGATCTTACGTTCTTTAAGATGGATACTACCAGTATCTGGAACTCTCCAACCTAGCAGTATATCGAGCAAGGTAGATTTTCCTGCACCATTAGGACCGAGTATAGCTGTTACCCTGTTTTCTTCAATAGAGAGATCTACATGATATAAAGCATCCTGTGAAGATGCTGGATAAGAGTAAGAGACCTGTTTTAAGTTGAAGAAACTACTCATATACTCTCTCCTAGACCTCTGGACGAACTTAATAATAAGACAAAAAGAATAGTTCCTGTGATACTTGTAACAATACCTAGTGGCATCTCTCCCGTGAACATAGATCTACCGATCGTATCACAGATAAGGAGATAGACTGCCCCGATGAGCATTGAACCAGGAAGAGCCGTTGATGCATTTGATCCAAAGATCCTTCTTGAAAGATGAGGAACGATCAAACCGATCCATCCAACAAGACCAGATACCGATATCACTGATGCTGTTCCTATCGTGGCCAAAAGTAGCATGAGCCGTTTTTCTTGGATGGGAGCTATCCCCAATGTATGTGCTGTCCTATCCTCAAGGGAGAGGATATTGATCCTCCATCTGAAAAGGAAAAGAACGAATAAGGTACTGATAGTAACAGGTAATATTGATAGTACCTGGACCCATGTGATATTCCACAAACCACCAAGAAGCCAGAAGGTGATCTCCTGCAGTTCACTCATAGGATCTGCTGTATATTTCAAGAATCCAAGTCCTGATGAGAAGAGTGCAGAAACAGCTATACCGGAAAGCACCAACCGCAAAATCCAACCACCATACTGGAATCGTTTAGCTAGTAGAAAAGAGAGAAGGAGTCCCATGATCGCAAAGACAGCTGAGATGATCTGGATAAGGTATGGGTGATATCCAATAAATAGAATACACAGAGCAGCTCCAAAAGCAGCTCCTTGAGATACTCCGAGAAATCCCGGTTCGACTAGAGGATTAGAGAAGAGCATCTGAAATACGAAGCCTGAAGCTCCTAGTATCGCACCTGCGATGATAGCGGTGAGGATCCTAGGTAACCTGAGTTGTAAGATTATGGTACGTGCTAATGCATCGTTCAGGATTGTTGATATACGTGTGAATCCAGCTTGAGGGTATCTTCCTATAAGAAGTGAGAGGAGACCAAAGAGGATGAGGATCCCTATGAGTAATAAAGTTCTTCTTAGGGGATTACGTGTATCTTTTATATGCAGTGTATCCTTAGAGTGAATTTTCATATCTTGTGATAATATCCTTTAGGGTTGCCTCATTAGTGATACGGTAAAGTTCTTGATAGAAATCAAGGATCTTAGCAGTGAAATCATCAGAGGTGCCATTCATATCATGTGAAAGCCATTGAAGACCTAGGATCCAGCGGGTATCCGGTTGTGCCCAGTTATGGAAATCTGCTGGGAAGGCCTTGATCTGAGAGTTCTTTGCAGCCGTTAGGCTCTGCCAAGCAACAGAGTTCTCGATGTCCTCGATGAATTGAGCTACAGGGATTTTATAACTGATGAAATAGATCCTTGCAGGATCCCATGCAGCGATCTGTTCAAAATTGATCTTCTGCCATCCAGTACTCTTGTTACTATCCTTCCAAATAGCATCAGCTCCAGATGTTTCAGCAATATAAGTTTGAAGCCATGAAGCAGGAGCTGTCTGGAATGCGGTGATCCCATCTTTCGCCGAACAATAGAGGAGAAGGATAGCTTCTTCATTCTCGAGAGAAGCCGCCTGAGCTTCAACTTCGGAGAGTGCTTGAGAATAGAAAGCATCTATCTCTTGTGCTCGTATCTCTTCTCCAAGCAGTATGGATAGTTGGTTGATCTCATCAGTGAAAGTCTCAGGATTCTCTAGATCCATCGAGAAGACAGGTATACCTAAGAGTTCGAGTTGTTTTCCTAATGATTCATAATTCCTAGATTTGATGAGGACTAGGTCAGGATTCTTAGCTGCGAGTTCTTCTGCCCCTACAGAATGGGCAAATCTATCAGCCTTAGGGAACTCTGGAGCAAGATAGGAGTAAAAATCTCCCATACCCTGATTGGTCAAACCTAACCCTATCACATGTTCTCTTGCCTCAGGAAAGAGGTAGAGAGCATCAGATACGATCAAAGTCGATTTACCTGCTGCGATGATCCGTTCTGGATAATGATCAAGAATGATCACATGTCCTAATGCATCTATTGCACTGATCTTAGCTTCAAGAGCTATCGGTAGCTCTTGAGTCCCTTGAGCAATGATGGATAGGGGTAGCAGTGTAAGGAGTATCAGTATTCCGATGATAATATATTTTTTCATAGTTTCCTCAAGTGTTAGTTTTCTTGGATTCTACCATTATATATATAAGAATACAATGGCTTAAGATATATTCAATACTTCACTATCCATCAATCTTTCAATAATAGAATACATATTACTGATGCTTCCGACACCTAAATGATCTTTCTCTTTATAAAAATCTAAGCAGGTCCCACATACTTGGATCTCAACACCAGACTCTTCAAGTCTCTTTAGGTCTTGCAGAGTATCTGTTCCTTCTAATGTGAGAAAAATAGATGAATTCATGAAGATCAGTGATGTAGGAGGGGAAGCAAGTTCAGTGAGGGTATAGATGAATCCTTTCATGAGCAGGGCTCCGAGTGTATCCTCTCCATCTCCAAGATATTGTGAACTAAATAGGATAGTCTTCTCTTTTTGAAGTTTTTCTAACTCTATTGAGCTCTCTTTCTTTCCTACTGAAAGAATGAATCCATAGGATGTCTCTTCTGATAGGACATCAGTATACCCATAACGACTTAGCATTCTGATCACATTCTCTTTAGCTGCGATAGTATCCACAAGGACTTCAAGAGATGAGAAATCACCTTCATCTAAAACTTGTTTTGTAAGTACCACAGGTTTAGGGCAAGGGAGATCTCGTGCATCAATCGATCTTTTCATAATAGGCTCCTTTTGCAAGTATGATCTTCCTATAGATACTATCGAGTCCTTCTGCATCTGGGAACGTATTAGAACTCAGAAGTGAGAATCCACATTCAGAACTGATATCTCTAGGGGTAGGAATGAGTCTAAAATCTTTTCTATTCTGCGATTTTAGTTCAGCTTCTTGTCGCATGATGAAATGAGTGGAGAAGAAGGTATGAAGATAGGTATATTCATACAAGGGTTATGACCTCTTCTCCTGCTATGACCTCTCCTATCCTGACAGCAGGTACTCCTGCAACTCTCATGAGTCTCTCAAGTTCTGAACACGAACTCTTTGGGATTGAGAAGAGTAATCCTCCTGAGGTCTGAGGATCGAATAGGAGATCGATCATATCAGGGTCTACTGATGCATACTCTTTTATGTACGATCTTCTATACTCTTTATTCCTATATGTCCCTTCAGGTATGAGCCCCATACTAAGATATTCTTTAACATCAGGAAGTAGAGGGATAGAAGAAGCCTCGAACTGTATGGTGCAGCCACTTCCGATTACCATCTCACAGGCATGACCAAGAAGTCCGAACCCCGTAACATCAGTACAGGCAGTGATCGGGAGAGTATTGAGTATCATAGAGGCTTTTCGATTCAAAGTGCTCATAGAAGTAGTAGATGCTTCTAGAGCTCTCTCTGAAACGATCCCACCCCTAAGTGCCGTATTGATAAGACCTGTACCTATAGGTTTTGTGAGATAGAGTAGATCCTGATCATGTATCCTGTTATTAAAGAGGATTGTGTCGATATCGATTAGACCAGTTACTGAATAACCGAACTTTGGCTCTGGGTCATCGATACTATGCCCCCCTACTAACGGTGTATCTGCCTCATTTAGGGCATCAAGTCCACCTTCAGTGATAGCTCTCAGATAGGATATATCTAGGGTATCCTTTGGAAAACATACCACTGAGACAGCAGCTATTGGAGTCCCCCCCATAGCATAGATATCACTGAGAGCATTAGCTGCTGCGATTCGTCCGAAGAGAAAAGGGTCATCAACGATCGGTGGGAAGAAATCTATCGTCTGGATCAGAGCCTGAGTATCATTGATCTTTACGATCCCACAGTCTTCACTAGTACTGTAATCTGCTAGTAAATTAGGATAGTCCTTTTGACTGAGACCACATAGGGCCTTATCTAATAGGCCTGGCCCCAATTTGGCGCCGCATCCTGAGAAGCGAGTGTATTCTGTGAGTCTAACTGGTTTCATGAGTATAATCCTGTAACTGTTTGATGAAGGAGTCAATATCCTTTGAGGTAGTGAAGAGACCAGGAGATACTCTAAGGGTCCCCCCGGTATCGAAGGTTCCAATATGAGTATGAGCCCAAGGTGAACAATGCAATCCCATGCGAACTGAGTACCCATGATCGTCAAGGTATTCGGTAAGTTCTGAGATCGAACTATTTTCATAACAAAATGAGATCACTGATCCTCTATGATCTGAGGGAGAGTAGAGCAACACTCCAGGTAGTACTGATAAGGAGTCGTACAAGTACTGTGTTATCTCATTTTTCACTTGATAGCTATCTTCTCTCTCAATGAGGTATGCTAAAGCTGTTTTTAGCCCTGCTATCCCATGGAAATTCAGGGTCCCACTCTCATAGTAGTCTGGCATGATCTCTGGTTGGATATCTGAATCTGATTTACTACCAGTTCCCCCATAGATCAAGGGTCTTGGTTGTAAGGACTCCCCAATGATCATGAGACCAACACCAGTCGGACCAAGAAGGCCCTTATGAGCTGAACAACAGAAGCTGCCATGGTTCATAGCTGAAAGATCGATTGGAACATCACCTGTGAGCTGTGTTCCGTCAATGATATAGGGGATGTTCTTCTTCTCCATGATTGGTATGATCATATCAAGTGGATTTATTGCCCCTGTGACATTGGACTCCCCGGTAAAGATGAAGATCTCAGGTTCTACTGAATCAAGTTCTTCTTCCAGCTTGTCTAAAGAGATGGATCCTAAATCGTCACATGTGACGTATTCGATTAGGATCCCTTTACGGTCTTCAAGAGATCGAAGAGGTCTTGAGACCGAATTATGTTCCATTGGGGTAGTGAGGACCTTTGCACCTTCTGTGATGAGACCATATATAGCCGTATTCAAAGATTCTGTTGCTCCGCTGGTAAAGATTATCCTGCTGCTCTGCGGATAGGAGAAATAGTCTGCTGCAAGTTCTCTGACTTCAAATAAGAGTCTACTTGAATCAATGCTCGCCCTATGAGAAGAGCGGTTCGCATTCCCCATCTCATTTGTTAATGAATTATAGATGGCTTTAGCCACACCTGGGGCTTTTGGATAGGAGGTTGCTCCATTATCAAGGTAGATACTACTCATCAGAACAGATTCTCCCAGATTTCCATGCAAGGATAGCTTCAACCACACCTCCAGCAACAGCTCTTGCCTTATCTGAGACACGATTACAATAATCTGGATCATTTCTTGGATCTATATCTCCGATCTTGAACCCTTTGGTCACTTTCATATCTGAACTTAATAGGCCTCGTATGACACCACTTATAGTTGCAGGAACCTCCATGTTATCGATCGTAGCTATGATCTCTCCAGCTTTGACAGAATCGCCAATAGAGTAGATTGTCATGAAATTCCCTTCGCATGGGGATCGAAGTACACGTTCTTCCGTTACTCCAGCGATAGTACCGGGGATCCCAGTATCTGCAGCAGCTGGTCCTTTCCAGATGACTCTCCCAAGGTCATGCCCTCGATTGGTCTCTACGACTGCATCAACATCATGCTTTGCAGTGAAACCTGGTCCTAGACCGACAACGAAAGGAGCCATATTCATCTTTGTCCCTAGATTCTTCTTTGCCAAGATCGCATCTATGACGAAAGTTGGGTTCATCGCTTTGATAGCATTTCCCTGAGGATCAGCCATGATAGGAATGATACCTCTGTCCATGAAAGTCTTCGCCTCACTATATGATGTGGTAGCGAGTGCTTTGATATCTTCTACGACTGTCTCTCCATCTATGATGGCTTGTGCGAAGGAAACTGTTCTTCGTATTACTGTAGGATGTTCCGTTTCAAGTGCCATGACTCTGAACCCACAGCGGTGTAATCGTGTTATGGTTCCTGTCGCAATATCACCAGCACCTCTTACGATCACAAGATTCTCAGCCAGTGATGATAGAGGCATGGCACTGGTATGTGAACCTACGTGCATGATCTCTGCGACAACGCTTACTGCTATCTGTTGTGGAGTCTCTGCCCCGATATCAAGCCCTATTGGAGCTCGGAGACGCTTTATCCAATCTTCTGATACACCATCAGCGCGGAGTTTGTCTTTTAAATGAGCGACTTTCTTTCGACTCCCAAGCATACCGATATAGGAGAGCTCCTTACCCTTTAACCGATTCAAAGGATCAAAATCATGATTATGAGTAGCAATGACGACTGCTGTCTTTGAGTTGAAGGTTAGTTCCTTCATGATCTTCTCGATTGTTGGAGCTACTATAAGCCTCTTTGCCATGGGAAATCGCTGTGAATCAGCAAACTCAGGGCGAGTCTCTGCTACTATGACTGCAATCCCAACTGAATGAGCTAACCTTGCGATCTCAAGATTCACATGTCCTCCACCGAAGAGCACGAGGTGCGTTGGAGCAGATATCACTTCTATATAGATATCAAGATCCCCACCACAGAGCATATCTATACTGTTCACACTTCCATCTGTGGCTAAGCGATAGGTGACCACCCCTGACTCATCAAGAATTATCCTTCTCTTTGCCTCTTCTATCACATAGGATTCGGCGAGGCCTCCTCCTATCGTCCCGAAGATCTCACCATTATCAGTTATGATCATACGAGCTTTACTTCTTGGGGTAGAGCCGGTAGCTGAGATGATCGTAGCTAAAGCAAAAGCTTCTGCATGTAGTTCTAATTCTGCTGCTTTTTGAAATATGTTCATGTAAAACTCCTCTGTCTGATACTCCTACTATGATAAAGAATGAAATCAGGTCTTAGACTTGTCATAAGGATCCCATCTATGGGT
>CAZLZY010000078.1:8663-9320 GCA_964564075.1 uncultured Spirochaetales bacterium | reverse complement strand
TGATCGGGTTTCCTGTGCACTACAGAATAATCTTGCATTATATGCTGCCCACCTCCCCTTGGATGCACATCCGGTATTCGGTAATAATGCTGCTATGGCACAACGACTTGGACTACAGGAGATAGAGCCTTTCGGGTTCTACCATGGAGTCGATATCGGGTATGCTGGAACGTTAAGGGCACCTATGACGCTACAAGAGATACGAACTACCCTTGGATTCTCGAATGATTCGACTATGCTTCCCTTCGGTGATGCTGAAAAGATCTCGAGTGTAGCTATCGTCTCAGGAGGAGCCGCATCAAGTGTGAGTGAAGCGATCGACAAATCGATAGATCTCTATATCACTGGAGAGGCACTGCATCAGATCTATCATCAGTGTCAGGAGAGCAGGATGAACTTCCTTGCTGGTGGCCACTATGATACAGAAGTATTCGGACCAAGAGCATTGGCAACACATATGAAGAAGGAGCTTGGGATAGAGACACGATTCATCGATATCCCAACAGGATTATAATGAATACAGAGCTGACAAATAGGCAGAAGTTGATCCCTTTCATCTTATCTGCCGTAATCATCCTAGTAGACCAGATCACAAAGGCTCTTATCGTGAACCGTATACCGCTGTTCGGTATTGGAGCCTCGTTTGGGAAAGGGGCC
>CAZLZY010000078.1:0-8653 GCA_964564075.1 uncultured Spirochaetales bacterium | reverse complement strand
CCTTCCTACGGATCATCCATGTCCAGAACAAGGCAGTTGCTTTCTCTATTGGGCATTCACTTCCTGATCAAGTGAGATTGATCCTATTCATCGCTATCCCTGTGATCATCCTCATCGGGATGTTCATCTATGTCCTGAAGACTCAGGAGTTCACAGTCTTTCAACGGTGGGCTATTGCCTCTATCATGGGAGGTGGGGTCGGTAATCTCATTGATAGGATCTTCAGGTCTGATGGGGTAGTCGATTTTATTGATGTAAGGTTCTATGGGATCTTTGGTCTAGAGCGATGGCCGACTTTCAATGTTGCCGATTCTGGGATCGTTGTTGGCGGTATCTTACTGATTCTATCACTGTTTATCATGATAAGGAGAGAACATGAACAAAAAAGTTAATACAGCCCTATTCATTTTAGGAGCTTCAGCCTTGAACATCGTTTTGATGATCGTCATCTTCGTTCTAATACTTGCGATCTTAGGGAGATTCCTGCCAGAAGATACTTCTGCCACGGTTGGTCAGTTCATCTTGCTGTTCACCTTTCTAGGTTCTGTTGCAGCAACGTACGGACTCTACTCACTAGTCATCAAGTTCATATCTAATAAATATGATATGGATAAATACTTTCATCCTATCTTCAAACCGAAAAGACGGAAATAGACAACGATCAAACGGTGGTCATGATAAAATCTGAAACAGCCTCTTCGACTAAAGCAACTCCCTGTGCATCAGGGTAGTTGATGAAGCCATGTATGGTCTTCTTACATTCAAGATAGGTCACAGGTATCCCGCTCTCTTCTAACCTCTTCCCATATAATATCCCATCATCATGTAGAGGATCATACTCTGCTGTGATGATCAATGTTGGTGGAGCCTTCTTCGTATGTTCGGAGAGGATAGGGGAGAAATCAGGATTGAGAATATCATCCTCGGTACGTTTATAACTATTGATGAAGAATTCCATCAACGCTTTATCGAGTTGTGGTGCGAACTCATGCTCTTTGTATGAAGGTGTCTGCATCCTCCCATCTGTCACAGGATAGATGAGGATCTCCCCTGTGATCGCATGATGTTCTCGTAGCCCGATGACTGCAGCAAGATTCCCTCCGGCGCTGCTGCCCATGGTGAAGATCTTATCTTTGGATGCACCCCATGCTGAAGCATGTCTTTTTGCCCAGAGGAGTGCTGCTGATGCATCAGTGACAGCTGTAGGGAACTTATGAGTCGGAGCAAGTCGATAATCTACTGAGAGGACCACTGAATCGGTGATGCTCGCGATCCTTCGACAGAAGAAATCATTGAGTACGGTATGCCCGATGACCCAGCCCCCACCATGAAAATAGATGATCAGAGGACGATCGAAACGTACGGGATCGCGCTTTTGATTGGGATGTTCCATCTTGGTGAAGAGGTAGCTTTTAATGAAGCTCTCCCCTACCGGGATCTGAAGTGTCTTCTTTAAGATATTCTCAGCAGGTTTTGCAAGCAATCGTCGAGTCAGTCTATTGTTCGGGATGGTTGCAGTACTGAGCTTGGCTATCTCTTTGGGACTCATATCACAGACTCTTTTGAGTTTGATACTGTTTTGGAGTTTGAGGATCCTGCGCATATAGGGTGACAATTTATACTCTGTCATAAGAGACATCCTATGACAGATCTAGCGATGAGGCAATAGTGATAATTATCTAATTATATCTTAAATAAGCTGATAAACGGGTAGGAGGATGAACTATCCTCATTTCAATAGAGAAAAAGGATAGCTTTCAGCTTTTTCGTATTGGTTAGGATCTGCTTGTCTTCACGATCTCTTTATAGGCATAGAAACTCTGTTTTGGGGTTCTTCTCTGTGTCTGAAAATCACAGTAGATCAAACCGAATCTTCGTTCATATCCCCATGCCCATTCGAAATTATCCAAGGTGCTCCAAGCATAATAACCGGTGAGTGGAATACCTTCTTCGATAGCCCTCTGGCAGATGGCAAGATGTGCTTCAAGATATGCGACTCTTCCTGTATCTAGGATCTTGCCCTGTTCGTCGATCTTATCATCCCATGCTGAACCATTCTCTGTGATGAATATAGGAATATCTTTAGTCCTCTCGTGAGTCCAATGGAGGAGTCGTAACAAACCCTCGGGAATGATATCCCATTGCATGAAGGTCTTTGGAAGGTCTGTATCGATACCTTTGAAGTGCTCAGGACGATCCTTATCATGTGCTACTGGATATTCTGTATAATAGTTGATCCCAAGATGGTCGATCTTATGTTTGCAGATGATCTCCATATCTCCGGATTCAATGGGAAAAGGAGCTTCAGGATAGGCATCAAGATAACGTTGAGGATATCCTTTCCCGATGACCGGATCAAGGAACATCCTTGCATCAAGATCTGCTGCTCGATCTGCAGCAAGCATATCTTCAGGAGAGTCTGTCGCAGGGCTTGGAGTGGAAAGATTGAGAGTCGTTCCAATATTCCCGCGGTATCCACCTGTTCTGAATGACTCCATAGCAAGTCCATGAGCTAGATTGATATGATGGATAGCCTTATGGGTTGCCCCACGGTCTTTCATACCAGGGGCATGAGTTCCTTTCAGGTGACCGAGTACGGTTGCACAGTAGGGTTCATTAAAAGTAAGCCAGCTCTCGACAAGGTCTCCAAGTTCATTGAAGCAAGTTGCAGCGTATCTATTAAAATGATAAGCAGTCTCTCTGTTTCTCCATCCCCCAGCTAATTCCAACATGCTAGGAAGATCCCAATGATAGAGGGTTGCCATGGGAGTTATTCCCTGAGCGATGAGTTCCTTTGAGAGATTACGATAGAAGGCGATACCTTCAGAGGAGATCTCCCCTGAGCCATTTGGAATGATCCTTGGCCAGGAGATAGAGAATCTATAGGAATCAACTCCCAACTCTTTCATGAGAGCAATATCTTCTTTGTATCTATTCACATGATCGCAGGCGATAAGTCCATCGCTGTCATCAAGAATAGCGCCTGGTACATTGCAGAAATCATCCCAGATAGATCTACCACGATGCTGTGCATCTCCTTCTATCTGAAAACTAGATGTGGCTGTCCCAAAGATGAAATCCTTTGGGAAGTGTATGGGCTTTGACATAAAAAACCTCCATTATCTTAGCACTCCTGATATTATCAAATGAAGTCCTGCCTGTAAAGAGTGATTGGTATTGAAAAAGAAAAACAACTTGAAGAAATGTATTAGATAATGTAATATAATAGATACAAATATATGATACAAATATCGTATGAAGTACCTATTCATAGAGGGATAGCCATCATCGACCATAAGAGGATTTGAATAAAGGGTAGAAGAGTAGTATGAAACCAAAGTATATGATAATCAAAGATCATCTGATCGACCGCTTCTTGAGAGAAGACTTTGTCCCTGGACAAAAACTCCCAACTGAACAGGACCTCGTAGAGTCATTCAACTCATCACGAACAACTGTCAGACAGGCTTTAGCTTTGTTAGAGGAAGAGGGTATCATCAAACGAATCCACGGAAGTGGTTCTTATTACAAGGGGAAGATCGATAAGGAAAGTGATCAAAGCGTCAAAAATACCAAACTGATCGGATTACTTAACTTCTTTCAGCTCGATTATATCTATTCTGAGATCCTCCGAGGTATTGAAGATACCCTTTCTGATGCAGGATATTCTCTTGTAGTGGCAAGTAGTAATCAGAATGATATCAAACAGTCAGAAGTCATCAAACGACTGATCGATCAAGGGATTGCTGGACTCATCCTCGAACCGAATAGGATCTTGCAGAACATGAAGGATCATCCGGCTCTGAAGATGATAGAAGAGGCAGGTATCCCGGTAGTGACTACCCATTGGGGAGTCTCGAACAAGAGAATATCAACAATCACAAACGATGATGTTCAGGCAGGATATGAAGCAGGAAGATATCTGACACAACGAGGACACAAACATATCGGGATTCTCTATAAAGAAGATATCCAGGCAGGGCATGACCGTTATAGTGGATTCTTGAAGGCATTAGAAGATGTTGGAGTATTCGTTGATCCTAGTATGATCAAGACCTTCAATACTAGTGAGGAGCTTAAGAACCCACGGCTGGGATATATCAAGACTATAGAGATGCTTGATGATAGTAAGAATAGACCAACAGCTATCTTCTATTTCAATGATCTGTATGCTCTTCAAGGATATTCTGCGATTCGAGAGATGGGCTTGTCGATCCCTGAGGATATCTCGGTCATAGGTTTTGATAACTTCAATACGACTGAGATGGTAGATCCTCCTTTGACTACCTTCGAACATCCAAAATATGATCTTGGTAAATGGGCTGCTAAGATCTTACTTGATGAGTTGACTGATAGTAAACCAAGATTACCGATGAAGATGATCTTTGAGCCCATGATCGTTGAGCGAGAGAGTGTGAAAGATCTTACTCTCAACTAAAACAGGTCCTACCACCAAGGCTATCAGAGATCTTCCTCTCATGAGCGATGACAGCATCAACATCTGCGATCGGGTCTAGATGTTCTTCAACCTCTAAAGCAAATGAATGTAATCGTCTAAGGGATTCCACTTTGTCCCTCTGGCCGATCTTAGCAGCGGCAATCGCCTTCTGTAGTGTATGGATCGACTGATCATAGATCTTGATTGGTACAGGGAAGGGGTGCCCATCTTTTCCTCCATGGGCAAATGAATATCGTGCAGGATCAGAGAATCTATTGGGTTTCCCATAGACTATCTCACTGACTAAGGCTAATGATTGAACAGTCCTTGGTCCCACACCAGGGATCAATAGTGACTCAGATAGATTTGCAGGATTTCTCTCATAGGCAGTTGCTAGAACAGCTCCAAGTCTTCCTGCATCCACGTCCTTAGCAGTTACATCATGATGTTCCGGCATGAATAGTTCTAATTGGAGATTACGTTTGACCGGGAATCCTAGTGCTTCAAGCTCTTTGACTTGTCTGTCAGGGTGTTGGTTAAGGAAATCGACGATCGCATCACGAGAACCTTCAGCCCGATGATCGGTTAGATTCATGATCTGCCCTGATGGTTCTCCGATGATCGCTTCATGTGGCTCATCAACGAAGGAATGTACCGTATCACTGTGCCAGTGATAACGTCTTGCCATCTTCTCCTTCGTGTTCATCCCCTGTTGTACGACAGCCCAGTTTTGATCCTTATCGATGATGAAGCTATGGAGGTAGAGTTGATACCCATCACCAAGACAGTTATTATCGACTTTTGCACTAAGCCTTGAAGCCGTTATCATAGGATCAGAATCAAACCCAAACGTACTCCCGACCACAGCTAGCTCATCAGGAGTCTTTCTTGAGTGAGACCCCCTTCCTCCACAGACATGCAACCCTAGTGATCTGCTATTTGCGTTAATCGCATGTTTCAAAGAACCCATGACTGAAGTCGTTATCCCTGAAGAGTGCCAATCCATGCCCATCACACATCCTAGGGCTTGGAACCAGTAGGGATTGCTGATTCGTGAGATGAATCCTGCTGTTCCATACTCCTCTAAGATGAGTTCTGTTATTGATAATCCTATCTTCTCCATCCGCTGATAGAGCCATTTAGGTACTTTTCCGTGATGTAAAGGGAGGTTTGCTTTTCCACTACTAATCATATGTTAAGTATAACAGCGAGGATCTATATTGCAAAGGGTAAATTGTATCAATAATTATAAATAACATATTGTAATTAAAATAACATACTGTTATCATAGCAACACAAAGAAAAAGTCACTTGCCTTTTCTAGTGGAATATTGTATATAAATCGTATAAATATACGAGAAAATATAAAACATTTGAATAATTTTAGGAGGACACCATGGAAAAAATCAAAGTTGCAGTTATTGGTGCAACAGGCGCAGTAGGACAGGTGTTCATGTGGATGTTATCTGATCATCCATGGTTCGATGTAGAATATATCACAGCTTCTGCAGCTCGAATCGGTCAAAAATACGGGAATTCTGTTCACTGGGTGATCCCTTTTGAGATACCAGAGAGTGTTAAACCACTTGAGCTCAAAGGATATGATCTTGATGCGATGAAGGATGCAGGGGTTAAGATCGTCTTTTCAGCAATGCCTGCTGATGTGGCGAAGACTGCAGAACCTGAACTGAGAGAGAATGGCTTCTATGTTTTCTCTAATGCAGGTGCTATGAGATATGAGAAGAATGTTCCTATCATGATCCCAGAAGCGAATTTTAGTTCATTAGATATGATCAAAGATCAGGGGTACCCTGAATCAGGTTTTGTTGTGACCAATGCGAACTGTTCAACAACAGGCCTTGCTATAGCATTAGCTCCATTGAAGAAACATGGTATCAAAGAGATCTCCGTCGCTACCTACCAGTCAGTCAGCGGTGCTGGATACCCAGGACTCTCTTCCTTCGATATCACAGATAATGTGGTCCCCTTCATTGGTGGAGAAGAAGAGAAGATGGAGCAAGAGATCAGAAAGATCCTTGATATCACTCCTGAAATATATGCATATTGTGTTCGAGTCCCTGTCATGTTCGGTCACCTTGAGGCTGTATGGCTGACTTTTGAGGATGAAGTAGAAGTCGAAGATATCATAAAAGATTGGGATGAGTTCGTTATCGAAGAATCTGGTCTACCTTCTTCTCCGGTAAAACCCGTTGTGTTTAATACAGATAATACATTCCCTCAGCCGAAATATGCTTTCTGGGGAAGTCCAAAAGGTATGGTTGTCTATACTGGTAGATTAAAGAAGAAGAACAATAAGATCGGGTTCACGCTCATGGTCAACAATGTCGTCAAAGGTGCGGCTGGTGGTTCTATCCAGAATGCAGAGGCGTTTGTTAAATTGTACGGCTTAAAATAAGTATACTGACTTTTTACCTTGCCTAAGAGGAGAAGCAGCATTCTGTTGATGACAGACGGCTGCTTTTTTGTGTATAACTATATTCAAATCTGAGAATCAAGGAATCATAGTGTCACAAGACCTGACAACGGGAAGTATCCCGAAACATATCTTAAGAATGTCTGTTCCGACTATGTCTGGATTGTTATTCCAGGCTCTCTACGATATCGTAGATATGATCTGGATCGGAAGGATCTCCTATACTGCCGTAGCCTCCGTAACGATCTTCATCTCGCTGTTCTGGCTCTTTGAAGTCGTCAATTCTATCATAGGTATCAGCTCTGTCTCTCTCATATCTCAAAGCTTTGGAGCCGGTGATAAAGAGAGGACTCAAAAAGCAGCTGAACAGACCCTGACATTCAAATTCTTCATAGCTATACTTGCTGCTTCTGTACTTTGGGTATTTCTTGTCCCATTATTACGCCTATTCACACTGGATCAACAGGTCATCGAACAGGCCGTAGCCTATGGTAGACCAAGGGTCCTATTCATCCCGATATTCTTCTCTTCTTTCAGTGTAAATACGATCTTTCGCTGTACCGGTGATGCAAAGACCCCTATGTATCTTCTTATGGGTTCTGCTCTCTTGAATATCGTATTGGACCCTATCTTGATGTTCGATCAGATTCCCGGGACATCGATCCCTGGTCTTGGTCTAGGACTATATGGGGCTGCAATAGCCACGAACATCTCGTTCAGCAGCGCATTTCTCATAGGTCTGATCATGCTATTCAGAGGTACGAAGACTATAAGGATCTCATTGGCAGGATTGTTTCGCTTAGATAAGGAGATCGATAAGAAACTCCTTACTATAGGACTTCCTTCTGGTATGGAGATGCTCTTCAGGAATGCAGCGAATAGTCTACTCATCAAGATGGTCGGAGTCTACGGAGTAGCTGCAATAGCACTCATCGGGGTGGGTACACGGATATATTCTTTCATGTTCATGCCTCTATTAGGTATTATCATGGGATCGGGGACGATCGCTGGTCAGAATCTTGGAGCTAACCTAGTCGACCGGGCGAAATCGACCGGTCGGTATTCTGCTCTATTAGGAATGAGTATCACCACGATCAGCTCAATCTGTATGATGATCTTTGCTGAAGAGTTACTTGGTCTATTTCTGACTGATCTGACGAACATGCAGGAGGGCATCCTCATGATGAGGATCGTAGCTCCTTCATTGATCGTTGCGGGATTCAGTTTTGGGATTGCTGCACCTTTGACCGGTGCAGGACATAATATCCCGTTCTTCTACAGTTGTATCATCGCCAAATGGGGGATCATGATCCCCTATGTTGCTATTGTCATCTATGTTTTCCAGGCTCCTCTAGCCTATATTTGGATCTCCTTCTGGTTAAGTGAGATCGCTGAAGGGATAGTGCTCTATAAGGCATATCGTAGAGGTACATGGATAAAGAAAAGGGTATGAAACTTATGATAGATAATTGTGCGATCATTGGAGCCGGAGCTATTGGTGCTTCGATGGGAGAGATTCTTAGTAGGACCTATGATTCAGTGCGTATCATCGCGGAAGGCGAGCGTGCCGAGCGTTACTCCCAGGATGGGTTTCTCATCAATGATAAGAGCTGGATCCCTACCATCGAGTCTGGGGCTGTTACCTATGATCTTATCATCATAGCAGTCAAGTTCAATCAGTTCTATGAGATCCTACCTACCGTAGATGCCATGGTCGGGGAGCATACTCAAGTAATCTCTTTGTTGAATGGATTAGCAACAGAGGAGATATTGCTAGACAG
>CAZLZY010000077.1:1936-9325 GCA_964564075.1 uncultured Spirochaetales bacterium | reverse complement strand
CACGAGTTACGCATCAAACGGTATGATCTGAATGACAAATTGAATACCCATAAACACTTATGCAAGACGAAATATGCTAAAAAACCAAAAAACATCGAGTAAATCATGCTTTCCCTCTTGTGTTTTTCAGTATATGTATTAAACTGTACTTAATACCTTAGAGGAGAAAATATGTCTTCATTACCAGATTGGGTGCTGAAATATAAGAAGAAGGGAGTCTATACCCGAAAGACCAAGTATGGGTATGCTCTCTACCGAGGCCACTCGGAACGGATCAAGGGAAAGAAGTATCCCGTCTTTCGCTGTGATGAATATCTCGGGATCGTCACTGAGGAACATGGCCTAACCCCCTCAAGACCCTCTGTCAAACCAGGAATCATCGTTCTTCGGTATGGGGTCTCTCGCCTTCTTGAGGCCTCTTGTGCCCTGTTACGCATGAACCCTCAGAAGCTGGGCTTAGATGCAGAGTTGCTGTTCGTGAGAGCCGTTCTTGGTATTGAGAGAAGGGAGACTCAGCAAGGCTTTGAAAGTAGCTATCTCTCGGTCTTGTTCCCCGCGGTAGATATGCATAAGCACTTGAGTGACCAGCAGGAGAGATACCTCTCCACTATGAGGTTGCAGGTCGCATCAAAACTCAGAGATCGCTTTGGGATGGATCATGATGAACTACTTGAACTCAGCTCGGATGTCTATGCTGTCCATGTCAATGGAGGCTGGCACCTCTCTGACATACCTGAGAGACTTGCCTCTCTTACCGCGAAATATGCCGTACTGTTTGACCTTGGAGGTGCTGAACATGAAGTTTGAAACACTGAGAATGCAGATTGAGGAGTTCCAGGGAACCCATACTATCATCATCAAGGATGCAAATACGGAGAAACGAATCTACATTCTCAAGAAGATTCTGAGTCTGTTTGAAGCCCTACCCGATGAGAGGGTACAGGGACGAGTGACCTATCCGTTGAATGAGATCATTCTTATGCTATTTCTGGCCACCTTGGCCGGGTCTGAGAGTTGTCTAGCGACCCAGGACTTCTGGAGGGCCCACCCGAAGCTCTACAAACGACTGTTCAAGAAAGATTCGATGCCAAGTCATGATACCTTCAGAAGGATTCTGGCGATCATCAAGCCTGGCATACTCAATTCTCTCTTAGTTCAGGTGCTCCTTACTTCTGATAAGGCCATCAGGAAGGCTCTGAAACTCCCGGTACCTGAGAAGAAGATCATATCTGTGGACGGTAAACAACTCAGAGGCACCGGCCGTAAGGCCGATACCTCTGAGGAGATCAAAGATCTGCAGATCCTGAACGTGTATGAGCAGGATTCACAGACTTGTCTGTTCTCGGAGGCGATCGAATCGAAGACGAACGAGATTCCCCATGCTCAACGTATTCTCTCTACGATGAATCTGAAGGATACGGTGGTCACCTTTGATGCCATGCATCTGCAGAAAAAGACTATTGGGATCATTGCTGAGGCAAAAGGAGATTACGTAGGAGGGTTGAAAGGGAACCAAGGAAAGGCTGTCGAATTCGCTAGGAATACGTTCACGGCAGAGAACCTAGAGAGACTCAAGAGCATCGAAGGCTGCTACTCTATGACCAGCGAGATTAGTCATAACCAGCTTGAGCAGCGGTCCTTCTACCTCTATCCGTTTTCCGCAAGTGAGAAGAGAGGTCTGTTCTCCGATTGGAAGAAGGCCTACGGCCTGGTATGCATGGACAAATTGATCATTCATAACGTCACAGGGAAACAGACTCAGGAGGCCCGTTACTATCTTACCAGTCTTAAGGATGTCAATGATTCAGCACATTGTATACGTGCTCATTGGAACATCGAGAACAGTCTGCATTGGAGTCTGGATACCGTTTTTCATGAAGATTATCTTGCACTGAGTGATAGAAACGCAGCCCTGAATCAGAGCATATTGAACAAGGCATGTCTTTCACTCCTGAAGAAACTGAGTGATCTCATAGGTGGGACACAAAAGATCAGTAAGAAGCGGCTGAGGAGAATGTTCGGGTGGAATTTCAATCAATCCATGGCTCAAGCACTGACCTTGATGGATCCGGTTACCCTTGCAAAATCAGTAGAGATCATACCGAAGAAGACCAAGTGACTAGAACCTAAAATATTCAGGTTACCAAGTCTACAGCCTCATCATCTACGGTGAGGCTTAAAGGCAGGTCCACGACTTCCCGGGTATTCCTGATCACTGCCCAAAACACCCAAGCGATAACAACGAGGTGCCCCATCTTTGTTCTTAGACTCTGACTCACAACTTGCAACACCTGTCAACATATATTTGATGCGTATGTCCTGGGGACTCATACGATTTCATGTAATGGGTTCTTCTCATATCGGATAAATCATGGTTTAATAGTAAGTGAAATGAGGAACCTATGAAAGATCTTACACAGATAATCGTCTGCATCAGCATATTATTGTTACTGACTATCCCACTATTCGCAGATGACCTGTATCTAGCTGATACAGCACTCTTCTACGGTGAAGAACGATTCCTCGAAAGGATAGCAGAAAGTGAGAGGGAAGAACCTCTTGGACTCGTCCTCTCCGGGGGTTCTGCTAGAGCTTTTGCCCATATTGGAGTCCTGCAATATCTTGAAGAACAACATATCGTCCCAGATTTCATCGTCTCGAACTCAATGGGGTCGATAGTCGGTCTACTCTATAGTGCAGGTCTGTCACCAGAGCAGATCTATGAACTCATCTCAGATACAGATTTCAATGATCTTTTTAATCTCAAACTCCCTTTTGGGGGAGGACTTCTCGATATTTCTAAGTTCACTGATCTTGTATATGCCTATCTAGGGGAGAGACGCATAGAGGATCTTGAGATCCCTATTATCGTCGTATGTGAGGATCTCATATCAAAACGTCCTATCAGAATCTCTGAAGGAGATTTCTATACGGTATTAGAAGCATCTTTTGCACTACCTATCTATTTCGATCCAGTCGAATATCGAGACCATGTACTCATTGATGGAGGCATCACGAATCTCCTACACCTTGATACTGCCTATGCATATACTGATGATGTGATCGTCTCTTCGACCTTCTATGAGAATCCAGATCTCAAGATCACCAATCCTATAACTATTCTGAATATTTCGATCGATATAGGGAAACGGAGAGCTGGAGTGGCTGATCTGATCAAGTTCGATCCGATACTGATCAGGTGTGCTGTCGAAGATTTCTCCTTTATGGATTTTAGCCGACTTGATGAGATATATCAGGCTGGATATGGTTCTGCTCAAGACAAAGCAGTAGATCTTGAAGCATTCTCCCTCGGTCCAGTCTCAGAGGACCTTCTGCAGATCAGAGAAGACTTTGAACAGAAGAGAATTTTGATAACTCAGAACATTTCCTACTTAGGGTTCATCCCAGGAAGTAGGAAAAATGGGAAGATAAATATTCAACCCACAGCTTTTGGTGCACCACATGATACTACCCCGCTCTATGATGACCTCGTCCTCTCATTGGGCTATTGGTATGATGGACCTGTGTATGAGGGATCCATCAGTCTTGGAGCCTCATTGAACACTCATACGTCAATGAACTTTGCACCCATCATACTATTTGACCACACCCAATACCTTACTCCTTCGATACGAGGAGAAATCACCGGAAGATTTCTCTTCAACTCTGATTTCACTCTTGATGAAGAGATACTCTCGCTAGGATTTGATTCGGTCCTCTTTAAGAGAGAATCACTTGAACTTGGTATCCATGCGGCAGGTATAGTTCGTACAAAAGATCTATTGGTATATGATTATACTAAATTGGAAACAGGTCTGGCATTGTCCTATGATCCTATTGGTAAGATCTCTGGTACCTATTATCTTGAGGATTTTGATGTCCATGCTGTATCAGGCGAGTTCTTTAGCTCTTTCAAGGTCCTACCTATCATCAATATTGGCATCTCTGGTATAGGCTCCATGCCGATAGCCACGACAAAACAGATCCAGTTCTTTCCTCATAATAGTTATAGGCTAAATAAGGCAGAGGTCTCTGTTCCCTATATTCTTGGGGCAAGTATGAACATACAATATGAACCTGAGGATCTAGATATCAAGTTCGCTGAGTTCTTGGTCATAGATCAACTAAAGATCGGAGTCTATGGTGATACGCTTTTGACTGATAGCTTCGATTGGGCTACCGGGATCACCTGCTCAACAAATCTGTCACTTATTGGAATAGAATCAACCTCTCTTCAGATCTATGCGGGATACAGCAGTAATAACTCAGGATTGGCATTAGGATATATTTTCGGAGCCGAACTCTATTAGAAGCTGGTAAAACTCATAACGAGTCCTATCAAGCCACCAAAGACACCACCCCAGATAACTAACCAACCAAGATGCTTTGCGATCATTTCCTGAACGATCTGCTTCACTAGTTGAGGGGTCAGTTCATCCAATCGTGATGCTACGATAAGATCGACATTTTCCTTCACGGACAGGACTAGGTCATCACTCGTACCATAGGCACTGATCAAGGCCTTTTGAAATGATTCATCTTCAGCTTGTTCAGTTATGAATATCCGAATCTTCTCTTCAAATGGACCTCGGAATCCCTGTAGGACTCCAGCCCCACCGAACATATTGAGCATCCCACCAAATGATGATTCTAGGATCATAGAGGACAAAGCTTCAAAGGCCTTGTCATACTCGATACAATCTAGAGCAGGTTTGACATCAATCTGTGCTGGTTTAGCATCAAGGGTCTCTGAGAGGAACTTTCTCATATTGTCTTCAGTGAAGAACTGATCCATGATCAGATGTTTTATACCAAATTTAAAATCTTCAAAATGATTTGGGACTACCCCTGAACCATAGAGGAAGGGGACTTTCTCAAAAAGCATATGGATAGCGAGCCAGTTTGTGATCGCTCCAGATAGTGCGAAGAAGCCAACTGATCTGATCTGATCTCCCCATACAGGTGATAGATATCCTATTATGATCACTATGATCGCAATCCCATTTGTAGCTAAACTCTTATTCATCTCTTCCCTCAGTTCAATATATTTGTAAAGAACAGAATATACATCTTTTTGCAATCAGAGGAAAGACCATTGTCTGATTACTTCTACCTCCCTAAACCTAGAGAATGATGCAGGTCTCAAGTTCCAAGGCATGTATTATACCCAAACAAGAATATTCAGGAGGACTTTTCAACAAAAAGAGATATCCCATATTTCTTATAAGGAAATTTCACTTGGTTTATCCTACTAATCTATTGTATTGCATAAAAAAGTCTCTATAATAATAACATGCAGGTAAAAAAATAGTTATGAAAGGGAATATTTCGATTTGGGTCTATATATATACCATCATCCATGCACTCTTCTCTTTTGGTATGGGGCTCTTCGCATTGATCGATCCATCCTTTCAATTCACTGGTCTGCTACAGACTGCTGCAGTGATGCACCCTATAGGTCTATATGCCAACCGAGGTTTTGCTTTAGCCATTGCTGCAATCGTAGCGGTCGTGTATGGGATTAGGACTCGACGTCCCTCCCAACTCACAAGTATCTTACTTATATTCTTTCTCGTCGATCTGTTCGATTTTATCTTGTTATGGATACAGAAAGATGCAAGCTGGCTGATGGGCGGGACCTATACAGTACTCTTCTGGATACCTGAGATTCTCTCGTTGATCTACCTCAATAGAAGACTTCGCCCGAGAAGAAGGATCCCTTCATAATGAGAGACTCATACCACGTAGAATAACTTTACAATAGCACATAATAGGTAGTACTATATATATGTGGGAAACGAGGTGAACTATTACAACTACGGGTTTACTTGATCATTCAGTCTTATTGAATATCAACTCTTTGGATGAATTAGCATCATATTTTACGTCTGGATCATTTCTGTTATATATACCATCCTCCTACAGATCGATTCTGACTACTCTCCTAGAACAATCCTTAGATCCTGAACAGATCATTCTTCTAGAGAAGGCCTTACGTATTCTCTCCGATATTGAACATTCTCCCTATGAAGGAGCTTCAGGGCGGATCACTGTTGACTGCCTAGAGACCCAAGCCGTTGATGCAAGCCATGCGATCTTAGAAGGATTGACCCATCTAGAGAATATTTATGAACATAACCGTATCGTCCTTTATACGCAAAATGAGAGAAGAAAGGTTGCCGTCGAACAAATCGGTTTCTTGGTCGAACTTGTCCATACCCCATTCAATCAAGATTTTCATGATCTCTTCTGGACTACGAAGAGAGTTGAGTTCGTAGAGCATCAACAGCTATCAATAGGGATGCATCCGACAGGAATAGACCCAGACAAGCTTTGGCTCCTGACTACTAACTCTATCTCAAGAGAAGATATCAGAAGCATGATAAAAAGAGTCACAGCTACATATCCTCTAGAAGCGATGTTCAGAAATGAGATCTCACTATCTAGTACAGAGATCTCCTATGCTCTACCCAAAGAGATGATACAAGAGAATATTGAGAAATCAGACCCTGAAGGGAAAGAGTTCATCACGTCTGTCTATGAGGCATGGATAGATAATCTCTTCTCATGGGTTGAGGATATCATAGAATACCAGAGAAAGGCTCTTAGGTTCAGTTCGATCCTTGTCACCTTGAAGAATACCAAAGAGCATAAGCTCCATGATATTACTCTGACTTGTGACCTACCAGATACGTTTGAACTCCTAAAGGAAAGACAGATAAGCCCTATCACCTTCGATATCCCAAAACTTCCTATCCTGACACAGGCGATCTGTTCACATATAGATTCCTTACCACCTGAGACATATCTTTCTCTTTTTGGGAATGACCTAGAGGATTGCTGTTTAATATCCCCATCATACCAAAAGATAAACCAAACTTCCGAACCCATTACTAGGATCTCAAAGTGTATCGATCCCAATAATAGGACGATGACTTTCACTATCGAGGATATGCTTCCTTACGAAGCTCTTATACTCCATATGGATTTTCTGTATACCGGAGGTAAAGCACTATCTGCTTTGGATATCAATTATACACTATTAGGATCGGGAACTATGGAGTTCGGATCAGGGATCGTGAGTATCCAAGCAATCAATAAGAAGATCTCTATCCTCACCTATATTGAGAAGTTGCTCGAAGGATCGAACTTAGCTGTCTTCTGAAAAATCAGGGAAGGATTCATGCAGGAGACCAAGGATCTCATCAGTCGTTCGTGCCTTGATCAATAGCTTTGATAGCTCTCGACACTCTGCATATGAGATCTTCCCAATGACCTGTTTGACCTTCACGAGTTTAGAGGGTTCGACACTGAAGGAATCTATCCCGATCCCGATAAGGAAAGGAAGCATCAAAGGATCTCCGGCAGCATCACCACACACTGAGAGAT
>CAZLZY010000077.1:0-1926 GCA_964564075.1 uncultured Spirochaetales bacterium | reverse complement strand
TACCGTTAACTAACCTGTTAAGAGCTCTGAGAACAGAGGGATGGAAAGAGGTGTGAAGAGCACCTACTCTTTCATTCCCTCGGTCTACTGCAAGAAGATACATGATCAGATCATTCGTACCAACACTGAGGAAATCTGCCTCCTCGGCTAACTCCTCTACGATCTCTATCGCAGAAGGTATCTCTATCATCGCACCGAGCTTAGGATTCGTGCAGTAGGAGGAATCCCCTTCTGCGAGTTCAGATAGACATTGTGCTACAGCCTCTTTTGCCGCTAGGAACTCTTCTAATGAAGAGACCATAGGAAAGAGGATCTTTAGTTCAGTCTCTGCACCGGCCCTCAGCATCGCCTTGATCTGCTCATGAAAGATATCCATTGCCTCTAGGGAGTACCTAATACCTCTAAAACCAAGGAATGGGTTCTCTTCAGTGATGGTATCAATATACCCTGGAAGTTTATCACCACCTATATCTAGCGTTCTTAGGATCACCTCTCTGTCACCGGCTATAGAACATATCTTCTCATAGACATAATACTGCTGGCTCTCTGAGGGGAAATCATTCTGGATCAGGAACGGGAACTCTGAACGATAGAGACCTATACCCTCAGCTTTTCTCTCAAAGCCTGCCTCTGCATCATGGAGGATATTAACATTCACATTCACTTTGATCCTGCGTCCATCCTGAGTAAGTGATTCTACTAGGAGATCAGCAGGGATCGGGTCATCACTCTCATTATGGATATCCTTATAATGGTTCAATACACTCTTATCTGGATCAATATGAAGGACTCCCTGTGTTGCATCCACTAATAGGTGGGACTTGTTGGGCAGTCGTAAGATATCTCTATTATTCACTAGTAGGAGAGGTATCCCAAGAGAACGAGAGAGTATCGAGATATGGGCAGTAAGACCATGTCCGATCAAGACAATAGCCTTTGCTTTCTGTACCCAGAATCGTACGAGTTCTGAGGGATAAAGATTCTGCGCGATGATGATGAGATCGGAATAATCACTATGATCAGAGGTCCTATTATAGAGGTTTGCCAGCAACCTATGTTCAAGATCTCGAACATCCTGTTCTTTCTCTTGGATCCTCGGATTTTCGGTATTCGCCATCAATTGGGCATAGGTATCAGAAACGAACCTGATCGCCTCATCAACAGCAAGGCCCTCTTCGATCTTGTCTCGCATCATACCTGTGAAGTTCGGGTCCTTAAGCATGAGATAGTGAGCAGTGAAGATAAGTCCTGCTATATCACTGAGACTCTCTCCTAATTGATCCTCTATCTGTTTGAGCTGTTCGAGTGTCTTCTCTATCGCAGTATCAAAGTCCTCAAGTGAATAGACCTTCGAAGCATCTGGAGAGAATAGACCTTCATCGATCCTGTCGTCTAAACCAAACTGTTCCCGGTTATAGATAAAACTCTTCCCCTGAACGATACCATGGGATGCACCAATCCCCTCGAGAGGTGATTTGATAGAGACTTCTGGAATGCTCTTTCGTTTCAAAGATAGCAGAAATCCGGCACTGAGCACTGCTGAAGCTAACTGGGAAGCTATCGCCATCAAGATAGTCACATCCTTGACCGTGAAGAAGGATTTCTCATATTTATGAAGAGTGATCACCCCTATCCTGTTCCGACCTCTTCTGATCGGTACTGCTAGAAGCGATTGGAACTCCTCTTCTCCAATATCGGGATAAGGTTTGAACTTTGGGTGAGAAGGAGCATGATCTGCTTTTATGGGGAACAAGGTGTCCATGACGGAACCAGTGATCCCCTCCCCTCTTTTAAGGACTAATTTCCCTATAAAATCAGAAGAGAGACCAGCCGTCCCCTGTAATGTGAGAGTCTCTGTATCATCATCATAGATGAAGAAAGAACAGGAATCAGCATCCATATGAGAGGCGATAAGCTTTGCAAGAT
>CAZLZY010000076.1:3511-9433 GCA_964564075.1 uncultured Spirochaetales bacterium | reverse complement strand
CTGCGAGTCTGGTATCTTTAGTCTTCAGATCCACATTGAACTTCATCTTAGGAAGACTGATCAGAGCCTCTTCTAAGGGGAGCATAGTGACTCCTGTTCCTCTGAAGGGAAAGTTCTGTCCCGAATCTGGAGTGAAATGGTAACCGGCATCAACGGTGAGTAGTTCTGCCATGGTATGCTCTTCTACCGTACCACTACCGTCTGTCTCTCGATCAAGGGTCTCATCATGCCATATGATCACCTTTCCGTCTTTTGTGATGTGTACATCAGTCTCGATCACATCTACTCCTAGTGATTCGGCACTGAGAAATGCTGGTAGCGTGTTCTCTGGGAACTTCGCAGAATCACCTCGATGAGCTAGGATCTTAGGTATAGGTGAGAAGAATGTTTTGTTCATAGCCTCAATTGTACTCTAATAGAGCTTTCTGTCAAATAGTATCTCTTGACACTTATATACCGAACGGTATATAAGTGTGGCATGGAAAGAACGAACAAGGATCTATTACGCAGGACAGCAGCAGGACTCTTCGCTACAGAAGGGTATGATGCTGTGGGTATTCAGAAGATAGTCGATACAGCCGGGGTGACTAAGCCGACGCTCTACTACTATTTCAAGAGTAAACAGGGGCTTCTGAATGCGATCTTCGCAGATCACTTCGATGCACTTCTGAAGGGTCTAGAAGTTGCAGCCTCTTCCTATGAGGGGGAGTTGATGGGTGTCCTCACGCAGGTGGTGGATGTCTATGTGAGATATGGTGAAGAACAGAGGGAGGGTACCTACCTGCAACTATCTATGACCTATCTTCCTGTTTCTCATGGATCAAGTCCGATCATCCAGACCTATATGGAGAGACTCCAAGGGTTCTTCACAGATTTCTTTAGAAAGGCCGTCGGTGAACATGGGAATCTCAAGGGTCATGAAGAGGTTCTAGCCGTCACTTTGATAGGGCTGTTGAACAACTATATGATCCATCTTCTCAATGGGAAGATCAGCTACAGTGAAGCGGGTATAGCGGCACTGGTAAAACAGTATATGTATGGGATCTATGTGTTATAGCAGCTCGATTGATTTTGAATCTTTATTATTCTCTATACCACATAATAGGTATAGAGGGAGGAACATATGAGTACGAATTGGTTTAACGAGTCATGTATCTATCATACCTATCCTTTAGGTATGCTTGGAGTCAAAGATGATCACAGAGAGAACGGTGTTCCTCCTGTGAACAGGATAGGAGAGCTCAATGGTTGGATCCCCTATCTGAAGACGATGGGTATCGATACCCTGTTCTTAGGGCCTATCTTCGAATCAGAGTATCATGGGTATGATACGATCGATTATCATAGGATCGATCGAAGACTCGGAAGTTGGGAGGATATGACAGCTGTATCACGGATGTACTCCACAAGTGGGATCCGATTGATCTTAGATGGGGTCTTCAACCATGTAGGAAAGGAATTCTTCGCTTTCCAGGATATCCTAGTGAATGGGGAGTCCTCTGTATACAAGGAGTGGTTCTTCATAGATCTCTCCCGACCCACCGCGTATGAACCTTTCTCCTACCAGTGTTGGGAGGGGCACCCCGAACTAGTGGAGCTGAACTTAGGCAATCAAGCGCTAAAAGATTACCTCTTCGGTGCTGTAAGAAGATGGATCCTTGATTTTGATATCTCCGGTATCAGATTAGATGTGGCCTATCATCTTGATCATGATTTCATGAGGGAGCTAAAATCTGTATGTCGTGAGATCAAAGATGATTTTATCCTGCTTGGTGAGGTCATACATGGGGATTACCATACCTATATGCAGGAGGGGATGCTTGATTCTGTTACCAACTATGAGTGCTACAAAGGGCTATACTCCTCCCATAATGAACAGAACTGCTATGAGATCGCCTACTCATTAAAGCGACAGTTCTCTCAAGGCGGACTCTATGAGGGGGCACCCTTATACAACTTCGTCGATAACCATGATGTTAACAGGGTGGCAAGTCTGCTACAAGATCCACGGTATCTCTATACCCTCTATATTTTGCTCATGACTATGCCAGGGGTTCCTTCCCTCTACTATGGGAGTGAACAGGGCCTAGAGGGGATGAGAACTGAATTCTCCGATGAGCCTCTCAGACCTCGTATGAGGATGGGCTTCTCAAGAGATACAGAGCTTCTGTCCCATATCTCAAAGCTCATAGGATTACGAAAGGGAGATAAGTCTCTGATGTGCGGAGACTACCGAGAGATCGCTCTGAACAATACCTATCTTGGGTATAGTAGAAGCTGTGATACCGATGAGACTCTTATCTTGATCAATATCTCTGGTGAACCGATACATATCCAACTCGAGGAGGTCAGGTATGAAGGCTTCTTCATCGATAGGCTGAATCATGATGAGAAGATATACATCGAGAATGGGGTTACCTATATCGAGGTGAGACCCTATTGGGGAAGGATCCTCACTTCAGTGAAATAGATTGCTTTATCACTCAGTTCTTTAGTATGATATAGCTATGAAAAGTAATAAGTGTGTAGTAGTAGGATTAAGCGGAGGGGTAGACTCCTCTGTTGCATTATATCTGTTAGGAAAAGAGTATGAGCAGCTCATAGGAGCTAGTCATGACATCTGTAGGGATTCTCTTACCTGTAATGATGAGACACTCTCAAGGGCCAAGAGGCTTGCAGATAGATTTGGTATCCCCTATTACCGAATTGCTATGATAGGTGAGTTCGCTGATGCGGTGATCGCGGATTTCGCTTCAGAGTACCATGCTGGCAGGACTCCGAACCCCTGTGTCCGCTGTAATGAGCGGATAAGGTTCACTGAGTTCTTCAAACGATGTAGAGAGGCAGCTGTTGAGAATGGGATTGTCTCTGATATCTCAGAGGTCCTCTTCGCGACCGGACACTATGCTAAGATCGGTAGTTTCGAAGGCTATCCGGTCATAGGACGGGGAAGGGACCTGAAGAAGGATCAGTCCTATATGCTCTATAGGATACCGGCAGAATATCTTCCGAGCCTCGTGTTTCCCTTAGGGGATCAGACAAAAGAGGAGATCGTTCAGATCGCTCTTAGGGAAGGATTTCCGAGTTCTAGCGTCAAAGAGAGCCAGGATATCTGTTTCATCCCAGGAAAGTATACGGATAAACTCATTGAGATATTCTCAGAAGAGGTCGTAACCAAAAGCGGCCTGATCGTAGATGAATACGGAAATGAACTCGGATCCCATCGCGGTTATATGTTCTATACGATCGGTCAAAGACAGGGCCTCGGTCTCAGCGATGGACCTTGGTATGTGAAGAGTCTTGATGCCCAACATAATCAGGTGGTCGTGGGGAGGAAGGAGTCTCTTCTTGATGATCTATTCACCCTCAGAGATGAGAATTGGTTCATTCCGAGAGATCGGGCTGCCTCACTCTCTGAAGCAGGTTCTCTTGCCGTGAAGATACGCTATAACTCACCAGAGCAGTCATGCACGGTAGACATTGAGAATGATAGAGTAGTAGTCCGGTTATCAAATCCGACTTCTGTCACACCAGGGCAGTCTGCGGTCTTCTATTGTGGTGATCAGGTTCTAGGTGGCGGTATCATAGATACCTTAGGCCCTACTTGAATCGTTTGAAGTTAACCGGCCGATCCTCACTAGTGACGACAGTATTGGCATCGACACCCTTCTTCAGCCAGACATTACCTCCGATCACGGCTCCCTTCTCGATCTTCACATCACCGAGGATCGTAGCATGAGCATAGATCGTCACGTTATCGGCGATAGTCGGGTGTCTCTTCTGTCCTCGAACGAGATCTCCGAGTTCATCCTTAGCAAAGCTCAGTGCCCCTAAGGTGACACCTTGGTAGATCTTCACCTGTTTGCCGATGACAGTGGTCTCTCCAATGACGACTCCTGTCCCATGATCGATGAAGCAGCCCTCTCCAATCTCAGCACCGGGATGTATATCGATCCCGGTCTCGGTATGAGCGATCTCATTCATCATCCTAGGGATAAGTGGGACCTGCAACTTGAACAGTTCATGGGAAAGTCGATGGATGGCCAATGCCTTGATCCCGGGATAACAGACCACGATCTCCTCTTCTGAGGAGGCAGCAGGGTCTCCTGCATAGGCAGCAGCTACATCTATTTTGAGGATATTTCGAAGCTTTGGCAGCTCTTTTAGGAGTATATCTACAGCAGTAGCTGACTTATCGTCACAGAGAGTATGTGAACAGGTCTTCTCATCACATTGATGTTTATAGGCCATCGTTACCTGATTCTTCAGATCACATTGTACGGTACTCAAGAGATCCCCTATGACGAATATGAGATTACTGCTCGTGACTTCTCTAGTCCCTGAGAAGCCAGGGAAGAGGATCTCTAGGAGATCACCCAAGATGTTCTTGATAGAGATGACGCTAGGAAGTCGTCTCTCATCGATGAAGTTAGCTCCTGAAGAGGCTTCATACCCTTCGAGTAGATCGTCTAGGAAACTAAAGGTATCTATGGTCTTTAATAAACTTTTCACATGACACTCCTGTTCTTGCGCCTATTCTAACATATTATGGAAAGGAGTCTCTACAGCTTATGTATCTTGATGCCAGCCATTTTTCTGAACATCTTCTCCACCCTGTCAGCCTCTGATTCTGAGAGGGCTGCACGACCTAGGATATCGCGAAAGAAGAGACGGACTAGCTCCTGCTCATCCTGTTTGTAAAAACCAATCTGTTCGAAGGAGTCTGCTATCGTATGTGATACGGTTTCAAGGCGGTCTTTCATGATCGGCAGGTACCCTGTTCGGGGTACGAGAGTTCGGTGAAGGGTGTAGGTGATCACCTGTACTGCCTGTGCGAGGTTGAGACTCGGGAAGGCAGGAGAAGAGGGGATATGTATCGCAAGGTCGCAGCAGGCGAGCTCCATATCGGTCAATCCGTCCGCTTCACGTCCGAACACGATAGAGATCAAACCTTCGGCTTCGGATCCTTGGACCTTCTCTGCGAACTCCTCAGGCAACAGGGAGAAGAACTTTCTGAACTTTCCTCTTCTTCTTGTGGCTCCTGCAGTGAGGATGCTGTCTGCGAGTGCAGCTGGTAAGTTTGAGAACCTGCGATGGTTCTCATATAGATCATAGGCATGAAGTGAGAGTGTCTTGATACGGTTGATATCGTAATCAGCTTCGCTGACGATAGCGAGTTTTGAGATACCCATCGTCTTCATAGCTCGGCAGACTGCACCGATATTAGCAGCATCTTGCGTCTCTACTAACACTATCTGGATCATATCTAGTCGATTTAATAAACTTTTCATACCTGTATAGTTATCAGATATTGCCTAGTTTTCCAAGGTACACTATAGTAAATTATGGGACTATACGAAAGATCTATTAAAACATTGATTTTCATCATGAGTGCGATCGGTATAGGCATCGTATTAAAATATGCTGCTTCTGTCACCTTACCACTTGTTATCTCAGTCTTCTGCTTCTTCATTCTCAATCCCTTTGTGAACAAGATGGAGAAGATCAGGTTCCCTAGATGGCTTGCTATCTTCATAGCCATGGTCGCGCTGGTCACCGTCTTCATCCTTATGATCCTATTCATCTCATTCGCCATAAATACAATGATACTCGAACTTCCTGTCTATGCAGCAAGGATATCCATGCTTATAGAACGACTTGATTCATCATTGGCAGATCTATTGAAGCTCGAGACCGATATCAGCTTCATCGAATCCTTATCGGTCAACTGGCAAGGGGTGATCCTCAATGTCCTATCGAACCTATCAGGGCAGATCGTCAATATATTCTCCTATGCCTTCCTCGTCTTCATCTTCGTTCTGTTCCTCCTCATGGAGAGGCAGTCTCTCATCCCGAAACTGAAAGTCGCTATACCGAATCACGGATGGGTACGAATGGCAGTCATGTTCGAGAGGATAAACC
>CAZLZY010000076.1:0-3501 GCA_964564075.1 uncultured Spirochaetales bacterium | reverse complement strand
AGATATCCAAGTATCTTACCGTAAAATCATTGATCAGCATCTGTACAGGGATTCTCTTCTATCTCGCTGCTGTAGCGACTAAATTGGACTTTGCCTTCATCATCGGAGTATTAGCGTTCATCATGAACTTCATACCGACGATCGGTTCGATCATCGTCACGATAACTACGATCCTGCTTGCGATCATTCAGTATTATCCTGATTATGCATCTGTACTCTATGTCGCCGTATTGATGGGCTCCATCCAGATCGTCTTAGGAAATATCCTAGATCCAAGAGTGCAGGGAAATCAACTGAACCTCAGTCCCTTCATCATCTTGGTCTCGTTAGCTATCTGGGGTTATATCTGGGGGATCGCTGGAATGTTCTTAGCTGTCCCTATCACTTCGGCTCTACAGATTCTTTGTACGAATGTGAAGGATCTCAAGCCAATTGCAGTCCTCTTAAGTAGCGGGAAGCAGTACCGGAAGCAGATCGAGTTAGCTGAACAGAAACGTAAGGAGCGCTATGCCCGGGAACGTCTTGCGAAACAGAACAAGCGGCATACGAATCAACCTTCAGAGAAGTGATCATAACCGGTATTTTCTTTTGCAGGGGTAGACAAATACCTCTTAGGATTATACTCTCTCCATAGTATGAGAATTTCCCATACAACTCCAAAAAACACAGATTTGAGACACGAGTCTCATGTTTCTATATAAGGGGAAGCTGATGGAACGAAAACGAATCTTAACGGGTGATAGACCTACTGGAAAACTGCATCTTGGACACTATCTTGGCTCATTGCAGAATCGTGTAAGGCTTCAGGAGGAGTATGAATGCTTCTTCATCATCGCAGACCTCCATACATTGACGACAAAACCTGGGAAAGAGCATATAGCTCAGATCGCTGGTAATGCACGGCAGATGGTCCTAGATTATCTCGCCTGTGGGATCGAACCTGAACAGGCGGTGATCTACCTCCAGTCAGCAGTCCCTGAGATCTATGAGATGAACCTCATCTTCGAGAATATGGTATCAGTTCCTCGATTACAGAGAGTACCAAGTCTTAAGGATATGGCTAAGTCAGCACACCTAAACGAGATGCCCTTCGGACTCCTCGGTTATCCAGTACTTCAGGCTGCCGATATCCTCATGCCGAGAGCAAATCTTGTCCCAGTCGGTAAAGATAATGAATCACATGTCGAACTTACCCGAGAGATCGCTAGGAAGTTCAACTATATGTATGGTGATATATTCCCGATCCCTGATGTATTAGTCGGAGAGGTTGGTTCACTTGTAGGTACTGATGGTAATGCGAAGATGTCAAAATCTTTGAACAACTGTATCTATATCTCTGATGATGCTAAGACCGTGAAGAAGAAGATCTTCGGTATGTATACCGACCCCAACCGTATCAGCGCTGATATCCCTGGTACCGTAGAGGGTAATCCTGTATTCATCTATCATGAGGTATTCAATAAGGACCTAGCTCAAGTAGAGGATCTCAAGACTCGCTACCGTGAAGGCCGAGTCGGAGATGTCGAGGTAAAAGAGAAACTCTATCTTGCTGTGAACGAGATGCTCGAACCGATACGAGAACGAAGAGCACAGTATGAGAACATATCCGGTCTTGTTGATGAGGTCATCTTTGACGGGACCTTGAAGATGAGAGTAGAGGCTCGAGAGACGATCCAGCTGATGAAGAAGGCTATGGGACTCTCAGGAGTATGGAACTCCATCAGTAGGAAGGCTGAGAAGGTAAAGAAGAAGCGACAATAATGAGATCAGAGAAAGAGCCCTTCGATCTGTTACCTCCACCGTTCTCACTCTGCAGTGAACAGGATCCAAAGGCGATCTCAACCTTTCAGCATATAATCTATGACTATTATACCGATCACGAGAGAGCTTTCCCCTGGCGGGAGAGTTGTGATCCCTATCATATACTCCTCTCTGAGATGATGCTGCAACAGACCCAGACTCATCGGGTACTACCATTCTATGAGAAGTTCCTCTCAACTTGGCCGACCTTCAAGGAGATGTCAGAGGCCTCTCTTACTGATATCCTCTCTCTCTGGAAGGGACTGGGGTACAATAGACGGGCCTTAGCATTGAAGAAGATCGCACTAGCTGCTGTAGAGAAGTATGCTGGTACGTTACCAGATGATCAGAAACTCCTGATGGAGCTTCCTATGATCGGCCCTGCAACTTCTGCAGCCGTCCTTGCTTTTGCCTACAGGAGACCGGCACTCTATCTTGAGACTAATATACGAAGAGTCCTACTCTATTTCTTCTTTGATGGGGTAGAGGGGGTCAAAGATAGACAGCTGTATGAACTCCTGGAGAGAGTATTGGATCCTGAAGATCCTAAGAACTGGTATTATGCTTTCATGGATTATGGAGTCTTCTTGAAGCGTAAGGTCCCTAATCCCAACAGAAGAAGTGCCCATTATACAAAACAGGGGAAGTTCGAGAATTCGAACAGACAGATTCGTGGTGAACTTCTTACGATCTTCACCCAGCAGGGTGCGGTGAGTATAGATACGATAGTGAACTCCCTATCGTTCCCTTGTGAGAGGATCCAGTGCTGTATCGATGCTTTGGAAAGAGAGGGCTTCATCACCTCTGAGGCCTCTGTTGCTGAAGAGGCTCCGGTTTATCAGATTCGCTAGTCTGATTCTTCATATCGATACGAATATTCCAGAACATCCCTAATAATATGAACACTACTCCAACGATCTGATTGATCGGGGTCTCCCCAAAACGAATCGCATCTAGGATGAGGGCTGTAATGATCTGCCCTGAGAACTGAAGAAGGGTGACGTAAATAGTAGGGATCTTCGGAATGATCCAATTACAGAGGAACACCACGAGTACCCCACAAAAGCCGCCTCCAACGATAAAGATGAAGGGAATAGCGGGGAGGGAGGAGAATCCCTCACGTAATGGGACTGATAGAATAAGACAGAGAAAAAGACTTGCTATGATACCACCGATGAAGTTGTTCCTCGTCGACCGCAGGAGTCCTATCTTCAGTGACAACTGAGCATTGATGATCATCTGGATGATCGTGATCCCACCCCCGATAAAGGAGATGATGATAAAGATGAAATCATAGTTCCCTCTGCCGGCCATGATAATGATCCCTGATAGACTGATGAGGAACCCGGTGATCTTCTTACGGTCGAACTTGTAGGTCTTCACTCCGAGAAAGCCGGTAGAATCAGCTATGAAGGAGGTAATAGACTGACCGAGGATCGCGGCTGCTAACGTAAGGGAGGCTCCAAGTGTCTGGAAGCTTATGGTGTTCACAAGAACTATAAGGACTCCTAATATCCCCCCGAGTCTTAGTAGGGGTTGGAATGAACTGGCTTTTGCAGGTCTGCTTATACCTATGATAACAGTAGAGAGTACTCCTCCTGCAATCTGGATGATCAGGAGAGAAAAGATCAATCCTACTGCACTGCCAAGTGCAGAATTGAAATAGATCATGATCGCTATGACACTACCATTCAATACGGC
>CAZLZY010000075.1:0-9436 GCA_964564075.1 uncultured Spirochaetales bacterium | reverse complement strand
GATCAAGCGAAATGGTCTTTTGAAGAACTCTCCTGGGAAATGATCGTCTCTGCGATGCTAAAGATCTTCGCTTATAACCCAGAGCACAAAGATATCCCCTATTACCGTAATTTCATAAATGCTGTTCAGCCAAATCTCGTTGCAGAGCTTACAAGGACTGGGATCATTAAGGCTGAAGCAAAGGATTTCTTAATTGCTGAGGAAATTTTCTTGGCATTGAGTCATCTAGATCCAGAAGAAGAGAAAACGTTCTTAAATCTTGCATTCGTATATGAAGAACAGGTTGCAGGCCTCACTGAATCAGGTAATTTCCAAGAAGCAGATCGAATTGCTGATAAAGCATATCAAGTCTATTTGGAAGCTTTAGAGATTCATCCGGATTCCGAGGAGTTACACTTCTACTTTGGTTCCTTTAACTTAAAACAAAATAACACTTCAAAAGCTCAGGAATACTTCGAATTATTCCTCGGGTTAGTTGTTGATGATGAACGAGCTCCAGAAGTACAGGAAATCGTTAATACCATCAGAAATCAGCATCAGGAAGATGATCAGTTCTCAGAGGCCTTCAACCACATCAGAAGTGGCAATGAACCTGAAGCGATTGAGACAATCGATGACTTCTTGACTCGGCATGAGGATGTCTGGAACGCTTGGTTCCTCAAAGGCTGGTCCCATCGACGATTAGGTCAATATGATGAGGGTAAAGAGGCATTAGAACGTGCCTTAGAGCTCGAACGTACCAATGTTGATATCTATAATGAACTATCAATCTGTTGCATGGAAACTGGTGATCTAGTTTCTTCCAAGAACTACCTCAACAAAGCTCTAGTTCTTGAACCTGATAATGTGAAAATAGTTTCAAATCTTGGAATTCTTGAATTGAAGAAAGATAACCAGGAGAAGGCTCTTCATTATTTTATGATCGCTGCTGAACTTGATCCAAAAGATCCCATTGCACAGCAGTATATAGATGCTTTGAATTAGAGGGATACTGTGTTTGAACAAGTAATCAGATCTACCGATACCGAAGAGACACTTGCTATCGGTAGATTGTTGGGAGAGCAACTCTCTCCGGGTGCTATCATCTCTTTAAGAGGATCTCTAGGTGCAGGGAAGACTATCTTAGCAAAAGGGATAGCTTTAGCGTTGAAGATTGATGAAGCTATCACAAGCCCCACCTATACCCTATTACAGGAGTATGAAGGTACCCTGCCCCTTTATCATATGGATCTCTACAGAATCGATTCCGTTGAAGAATTCGAGATGCTAGGAACAGAAGAACTGCTCTATGAGAAAGGTATCACCTTGATTGAATGGAGTGAGAAGATCGATGAGATCCTTCCAGAGGATACGATATTCATCACCCTTTCCATAGAAGAGAATCAAGACAGGCTCATAACGATCCAGGGAACTAATCATGAACATTTTAGCTTTTGATACATCCGCAGACTTTTTAAATATTGCATTACAGACAGATAATGCTTTCTATGAGGTCAACCATCAGGTAGGTCTCAAGCATTCAGAATACTTGCTCCCTCAAATTGATCAATTACTCAAACTAGCTCAGATCAATATTGAAGATCTTGAACTTATCATCTGTGCACGAGGACCTGGATCCTTCACAGGATTACGAATTGGCTTCTCAACTGCTAAGGGAATTGCTGCAGGTGCACGGATACCCCTGGTATCCATCCCTACTCTACATATTTATGCTGCTAATTGCCAACATATCAATTCGATCACTATTCCCGTCATAGATGCACGCAAACGTAGATATTATGCTGCTTTATTCGATGATGGCATGAAGATCAGTGAAGATCTTGACATCTCTTCGTTAGACCTCGTCAATTTCTGCCCTACAGGAAGAAAGATCATCATCACAGGACCAGATGCTATGAATTTCTTAGCTGATAAAATAGAACTCAATACCAATTTAATCCTTGATGAATCTTATGCACGTGGACAAGGAAGGAAGATGATCGCTCTTGGTTTGAAACAATATCAGGAACATGGGGCTGACTCGCCAGAACAGGGTCCAACCTATATAAGAAAAAGTGAAGCTGAGATATCACGAGAAAAAGGACTTCTTAAGTAAGCCCCAAAAAAACCTTTACTTTTCTTAGTACTATGACGAATATTGAAGTATATAAATAGCAAACATAATGTTAAGGAGGTGGTCATCATGTCCACAGAAACTACATATAAAGATATAATCATCATAGGTGGTGGCGCTGCAGGATTGACAGCGGCACAATATGGTGGTCGTGCTAATCTTAAGACCATGCTTATCGAAGAGATGGCACCCGGCGGACAAGCTCTCGTTATCGATGATCTTGAGAACTACCCGGGATTCCCTGATAAACTCACAGGTTTCGAACTAGCTCAAAGACTTACCATACAGGCACAGAACTTTGGAGCAGAGATTCTCCCCGCCACAGTCAATAGTGTTGGTAAAGAGGGAGATCTCTATACTTTATCGACTAATAAAGGTGATTATACGACCAATGCAGTTATCCTAGCTACAGGAGCAAAACATCGAAAACTCTCGATTCCGGGTGAAGAGGAATACAGTGGTAGAGGTGTATCCTATTGTGCGACCTGTGATGGACCATTCTTTAGAAATAAAAAGATGCTTGTTGTAGGTGGTGGAGATGCTGCCTGTGATGAAGCTTTATTTCTTACTAAACTCACTGATGATCTAGTCATGATCCATAGAAGGGATCGATTCAGAGCTCAAAAGGTCCTTGCAGAAAGGGTGAAGAACCATGAGAATATTGATGTAAGATTCAGTCATGAACTCAAGGAGATCAAAGGTGATGGATCCCGTCTGAATACGGTAGTATTCTATGACAGGGTCGCAGATAAGGAATATGAAGAAGAATTCGATGCGGTATTCATCTTTGTTGGTTCCCTACCTCAAACCTCTCTCGCAGAAGGGCTTGAAAAAGATGAGGCTGGTTATATCGTAACCAATCAGGAGATGCAATCATCTCAGAAAGGATTCTATGCCGTAGGTGATGTGAGATCGACTCCATTCAGACAACTTATCGTAGCTGCTGGTGAAGGTGCTGTCGCAAGTCATTGTGCTGCTCAATATATTGATGAGCTACATGGTGAAGCATATAAATAAACAAGGAATCAACCATAAAATATTCATAAAACTAGCGGGATAGTGATTGTACTATCCCGTTTCATCTTGACGATATCTCTTATATATGGTCTAATTTAAGCATATGAAAATCCTTATGATATCTAGTGAAGCTGTACCTTTTATAAAATCTGGTGGTCTAGCTGATGTAGTGACTGCTTTATCGCAAGTTCTAATTGAGATGGGTCATGATGTACGACTCATTCTTCCGAATTATCAAGATATTATTCATGATAATATCAGTATAAGTGCAGAATACCTTTCTGTATCTATGAGTGAACAGACTGAACATTTCAATGTGGTTGAATCTTCTTTGGGTGCTCTACCCTGTTATTTTGTAGACTCTCCGCTCTTCAATGAACGTGCAGGGATTTATGGTAAGAGTTCACATGCACCTTATTCAGACAATTTCTATCGATATACCTTCTTCAACAAGGCTGTTACAACCTTCTGTGAAGAGATCAATTGGTCCCCTGACATTTTCCATTGTCATGACTGGACTACAGGTTTCATACCTCTTCTCGTGAAACAATCACCTATTCTCTCTCATGCAAAGAGTATCATGACCATTCATAACCTCGGTTATCAGGGAGATTTCTCAAAACATGAGATCCATACCGTAGGACTTGAAGCTGCTGATATCTTCATTGGCTCAGAAATCGAATACTCTTCAAGAGTGAACATGTTGAAGATTGGTATTCAGTTGGCACATGCTGTGACGACAGTCTCTTCTACCTATGCTGAAGAGATTCAGACAAAAGAGTTCGGTCATGGTCTAGAACATATCCTACAAGATAAGAAAGATGTCCTTTATGGTATCCTCAATGGTATCGATTATTCAGAATGGGACCCGGTCTCGGATACATATATACCTAAGCCCTATTCTATCAAGACGATCGAGGATAAGATGCTCAATAAAAAAGAGCTACAGTCCTATTGCAGATTTGATAATGACCTCGATGTACCTATTATAGGCATGGTCTCTAGGATAGCAGACCAGAAGGGATTTAGAGAACTCTGTAGTGGATCCCCCTCTGCATTAGAACAGATGATCATGAACGTTGATGCACAGATAGTTATCGTCGGTACTGGGGATAAGGATATTGAAGATTATCTAAAACGACTCTCCAATATGTATGACAATTTCTGTGCTTTGATCGTATTCAATAATTATATCGCGCACTTAGTTGAAGCAGGATCTGATTTTTTCCTTATGCCGAGCCGCTATGAACCTTGTGGCCTCAATCAGATCTATTCTCTGAAATATGGGAACCTACCGATCGTCCGCAGAACTGGGGGGCTAGCTGATACCATCGAACCGATGAACGAGGATTATTCTGAAGGTGTTGGTTTTGTCTTTGAACAGATGTCTGGAGAAGCGATCTATGATGCAGTAGAACAGGCAATCATGTTCTGGAACGAACCTGATGAATTAGTGACTGAAGTAAAGAAAAGAGCAATGAGTAAGTCTTTCACATGGGAACAGGCGGCACAACATTACTGTGAGGTATATCAAGATCTATTACAGGGAGAAGAAGATTATGAATGACACATTGGCAATCGTATTAGGGGGCGGTAAGGGAACAAGATTGAATCCACTTACCAAAGAACGGTCTAAACCTGCAGTACCATTTGGAGGGAAATTCAGACTCGTTGATATCCCAATCTCAAACTGTATCAATAGCGATCTGAAACGTATCTATATACTGACTCAATTTAATTCTGCTTCACTGCACAACCATATTTCTAATACCTATATATTTGATTCGTTCTCTAAAGGTTTCGTAGCCATCCTTGCTGCTGAACAGACTCCTTTGAGTGATACGTGGTTTCAGGGGACAGCTGATGCGGTAAGAAAGAACCTCAAACACTTTCAAGCTCAGAATCCAAAATATTACATCATCCTCTCCGGTGACCAACTCTATAGAATGAATTTCAAAGATATGCTCAATAAACATATTGAATCAAATGCAGAGCTGACCATCGCTGCTAAGCCAGTATCACGAGGGGAAGCAACAGGTCTTGGGATCATGGCAACTGATGAGACGGGAAAGATCACCTCTTTTGATGAGAAACCAGCTCCAGAAAAAGATATATCTTCCATGATCGTCAATAAAGCACTTCTTGAGGGTATCGTTGCCCCAGATAAGATGCATGAGAAAGAGTATCTTGCTTCTATGGGAATCTATATCTTCAATGCAGCTACTATGGAAAAACTCCTTGATAATGATAAGATGGACTTCGGCAAGGAGATCATTCCTGGTTCTATAGATTCTATCAAAGTTCAATCTTATATCTTCGACGGCTTCTGGGAGGATATTGGAACGATCAAAGCGTTCTATGAGACGAACCTGAATATTGCATCAATCACACCAGAATTCAACTTCTATGATGAGAGTATGCCGATCTATACACATAGACGCTACCTCCCTGCTACCAAGATGAATTTCTGTACGGTAAGTCAATCACTAGCATCAGAAGGTTCTATCATCACTAATGCCTCTATCGTGAATTCAATCATCGGCGTTAGGACCCTGATTGAATCGGGTGCTAATCTTGATGGTGTCTACTGTATGGGATCTAGTTTTTACGAGAATGAAGAGCAAAAAGAAGAAAATCTGAAGAATCATATCCCTAATATCGGAATCGGACGTGGAACCATCATTCGAAAAGCGATCATAGATCAGAATGCCAGAATCGGAGATGGTTGTAGAATCGGTATTGATAGTATGGATAGAATCGATGGTGAATATGACAATTACTGGATAGTTGATGGGATCATCGTGATTCCTAAGAACGGTATCATCAAATCAGGAACCGTAATTTAAATAATTGATCAATAGTTTTCAGATAGAGCATGCAATATAGCTCTATCTGATTCTGCCATCGGAAGTTCCAATAGTTCTTCAACAGAAAGCCAAGCAGTCTTCTGATGCTCAGTCAAGATCAATTCGGGGGTATTGTTGGAGAACTCTATATAAAAAGCCATCAAACCGTATTGTTTTCCCTTATTCACGAAGTATCCTTCGAACACCAATTCACCAACAGAGATCTCTACACTGAACTCTTCACAGAACTCACGAACGAGAGTCTCCTCTGGTCTTTCATCTTTGCGGTTCTTGCCACCAGGGAATTCCCAACTCTCACCAATTGATGTACCTGCTACTCGTAAAGCGACAAAATAGGTATCGCCGCGTCTAGCGATCCCGGCAGTAGAAATCCTGTCAACTTGTGAAAGATCCATATAACCCCCAAAAAAAACGTCCCCAAAATCTTTTAAAGAAAATGAGAACGTTCTCTATAAATCAATGTTTATAATTACTATAACAATACAGCACCGGGAAAAAGAAAATGGAAGAAAGCGATTCCAAGGATCACATAACCGATGATCTTCTTATATTTATAATAGAACCCTTCAGCTTTATCTACGATCTCAGAATCGATGAAAGCAGAATCATCTTCAAAGATCTCTGCATCATCATTTGATGTGACCTCTTTACCTAGACTCTGGATCTCAAATCCGTAGAAGATCGCTACTGCGATGAGTGCGATAGCTGGAAAGAAATCACCGAGTACAACAGGACCAGGAGTTATGGGGCTGATCATTTTAAGAATACCAGTCACAGCTGTTAAAACGAGTAGAACGATCGCATTGGTCTGGTTACTGAATATCTGATTCCGAAGACGTTCGATTGTCGGGAATCTTTCTCCATATTCTTCAACTAAGAGAATCAATGCACCAATAATAAGAAAAACGATTGTCAAAAAATAGAATTGAACCATATATCACTCCATATGTATAAATTCAGCTTAATAGAAAGAATCCTCGTGGTCAAGTAAATCGTTCTTCTAACCCTCTTTTTCAAGACTCTTTCTACAGGTACCGATGCTAGGAAGAAGATCTTCTGCTATAAACGATCCTTTTTGCTCTCTGCAGTATCTTCCTGAGAGCTGATGGATGCAGTTGCCTATTACTGCAGCTCGCTGCGCGCCTCTCCCTTGAGCAAGATTACTGGCTACGACCCCAGCAAGAATATCACCCGAACCAGCTGTTCCTAGCTCAGGATTCAACCCTTCCATGACAGTTAGCCCTCCAAGAGGGTCAACCACATAGTTTATGAATGATTTGTAAAGTATCACAGCATCATATCTTCTTGCTGTATTGATGAGTATCTCAATCAATCTATGGGGTGAATCGGCTACTGTCTCATCACTCAATCCTCTAAATTCTCCCGGGTGAGGTGTGATAATGAGATCCGCTGGCTGTTTCAGACTAGGTATAGATCTTTTTAGTCTCTCATAGATCCGAATACCATCTGCATCAAGAACCAGTGGAAGATCACATTTGAGTATCTCTAATAATTGGGTTTCTCGTTCTTCCCCTGCTCCCCAGCCAGGTCCGGTAAGAACTGCATCATAGCCTGAACATAGTTCTAAAGCTGATATACACTGCCCCTTCACTACAGGACGAACAATCACTGAGCGAAGCATCGTAGCAAGGATCGGATATATATCAGTATCACAATAAAGGGTCACGAGTCCTGATCCAGATCTGAGAGCAGCTTCAGCACAAAGAGTTGCAGCTCCTGTATATCCGACAGAACCGGCAAAGACCGCTAGATGTCCCTTGCGATTCTTATACATATCAGGAGATAGAGGGTCTATAGTTAAAGTCTCTATATCTATGAGTTGTTTATCAGGTCCATATTGATCTATGAGAGTTTTAGGGAATCCCGGATTGATCTGTAGGATCTCTCCACAGAGCATACGAGTATGAGGGAGATAACAACACAGTTTAGCGGTTCCAAAGGATATCGTAAGATCTGCATCGAATACGATATCATCGTTACGAGTAATATCAGTCAACCCACTTGGGAGGTCTATCGCGATTCTATGGGTATCAGTACAAGCATTCAAGAGTTTTATAACGTCTGTGAGTATTCCAGGACGTAATGGACCTTTTAATCCAGTGCCAACCATCCCATCAAAGATCATATCCGATTCAATGATCAATACCCTCCAATCATCAGTATCAACATAATAGATTGGGATATCAAGTTCTCTACAGATGTTCAACTGAATACCTGCAGATCCCTTAAGATCTCTCTTCAAACAGAGAATCTTCAAATCAGTGAAACCCATCAATGAAGCTTCACGTGCCATGACCAAGGCATCCCCACCATTATTACCACTACCTGAGATAAAGAGGATAGGAAGTTCCTTCCTGCTATCAAAATGGCTTACAGCAGCATGGAAGCCTTTGACTCCTGCCTGTTCCATTAACATGAGGCCGGGAATCAAAAATTCGGTCTGAGCTCTTGAATCGATCTCCTGCATCTGCGGTGTTGTTACTAAATTCATATATACCCTCTACTAAAAATCCTTTGAAATGCCCTTTTGGTTACATTTTATCTGTTTCTATGATTGTTGCAATCTAGTAATCTATTATATACTGAAATAAGAATTTTTATTATATTTAATAGAGCATTTATAAATCAGTTGTAAGGAAACCAATCATGGCTAGAAACATATTAAAATCACTTTTCGGAACGAAGCAGGAACATGACATGAAACATCTGCTCCCTCTTTTGCATAAGATCAACAGTAAAGAGAGCTGGGCTGTAGCTCTTAAAGATGAAGAATTCCCAAAACAGACTGAATTATTCAGAACTAGACTTCAGCAAGGTGAATCCCTAGATGATATCTTACCGGAAGCTTTCTCATTGATTCGGGAAGCAGGTAAGAGGATCCTTGGTGAGAGATTATATGATGTGCAGATGCTTGGGGCTATCGTCCTTCATCAAGGTAAGATCATGGAGATGAAGACCGGTGAGGGAAAGACCATCTCTTGTGTACCTGCATCTTATCTAAACGCATTGACCGGAGAGGGTGTCCATGTCATCACCGTCAATGATTATCTCGCAGAACGTGATGCAGCCTGGATGAGACCTATCTTTTCCTATATAGGTATGTCTGTAGGTAATATCCTCTCGAATATGGATCCTGAAGCAAGAAGTATCGCTTATAACTGTGATGTGACCTATGGAACCAATAATGAGTTCGGGTTCGATTACCTCAGAGATAATATGAAATGGGATGCTAAGCAGAATATCCAACCAAAACACTCCTACTGTATCATTGATGAGATCGACTCTATCCTCATTGATGAGGCTAGAACTCCGTTGATCATATCAGGTCAAGCAGATGATGATACGAAGAAGTTCTTTGACGTGAACAAGATCGTTGGCAGTCTGGTGGAATGTGCAATAGACCCAGAAACTGGAGATT
>CAZLZY010000074.1:0-9455 GCA_964564075.1 uncultured Spirochaetales bacterium | reverse complement strand
TTCTTCGAGGCTAGTTCTTACGTAAGATAGATAACCAAACATAAGTAAGTAATATCATAGGGGGTATCGCTTAAGCGATACCCCCTATGATTTGTCTGATTTAGAATAATCGGCTTACTTTATATTCAGCTAACATCTCTTTCTTCAACCACTTCTGAATGAGCGAATAGAAAGCTTCATCTTCAAGCATCTCTGGATTCTGTAAGACTTCAGCTGTATAGAGCCAGAAGAAGCATTCCTGGAGTGACTCCTTGTGGAACCATTCAACATCCTGATGCCAGTTGATCTGACAGAATGCTCTAATATGTGGATCATTCAATAACTCTCTCAGTTGATCGGCTGGAGGTGTATCACCACCCGTAGTATACCATCCTGCATAATGAGTAAGAATATAGGTGATATAGATAAGACGTCTTGCCTCACCAGAAGGTACAGAATATTCTCGTAATACTTCCCTGATATGATCATCTAACAAGATCTCATGTCCAATATCTGGAATAGCTTTAGAATTCTGATAATGAGAGGCAATCTGATCGATCAGAAGCCATGTTGTTAATAGAGTTGGAACTTCAGGCATGATCTGAAGACCATTTGCAAGGTACTTGTTTGTAGAACTAGCTGAAACGAACTGTTTCAAGGCCGCTAGGTTCTTCTCTAATCTATCATACGTGTGGTTAAGTCTCTTTGGTAATAGTTCATATGAGCCAAATGGGATTCGATCCCAAATAGTATGTACTAACGAGAGGGAATCTTGAAGTGTTCGAGTGAGCTCTTCTAAGGTTCTATCATCTCCAGTCACACAGTATTCTTTCAGCCTATTGATCGTACTCATTCGGTAGAAAGGTGCTGCAGCGAAATGGAATTCAGAATATTTGATACGTTTGAGTTCTTTCTCCAGATCAGTGATCCCAGAACCATTAAGCTGTTCATATAGTCTGGCATATAATCCATCTGTATCTTCTACTTCATAGAAATCTATAAAGATCTGTGTCTGGTATCCTCCAAGTTCAACATATATACCACGTTTACAGACTTCCTGAGATGATCTGATATAGATCATCTCATCGTGGAACCCTTTGCAGATAAAGAAATCATGGATATTACCACGAAGACCCAAAGCTTCTCCGATATCTGTTGAGACTAGTTTTCGTTCATCACTTTCAAATCGTTTGAGAGAAGGTGCTGATTGTTTTATCCAACCTGAAGATTTCTCGTATGCATTATTATAGAATACCAATGCTCGTTCATCACCTGCTTGGTTGGTATAGGCAAAAACATCCTCTTGAACCTGATTATTATGAATCACATCATAGAGACAGAAGTTATCAGCATTGGAGAAGAGATACCTCTTCTTCATTAGTGGGAAGATTCGTTTATAATGTTCACCAACGAGATGCTGGTTTGGTTTCTCATCCCAATAGGCTTTACTGAACTCCATTCCATATTTCTCTCGTAAACCCTCTACCTGTCCATGACCTACCATCGGTAGTCCTGGCATGGTGATAAGAAGGGTACATACGCCAAAGTATTTGTCTCCATCACCGAACTGGTTGATTGCGGTATCTTCATCAGGGTTATTCATGAAGTTGACATATCGTTTTAGGATCTCTGGATCAAAAGAGATGGTATTCTTGATCGTATCACGATATTTTCTATTGTCTTCATTCTTCAACATGTTCATGAATGAACTGTTATAGACCCGGTGCATCCCAAGAGTCCTAACGAAGTATCCTTCCATCATCCAGAAGGCCTCTGCTAGTAATAAGGTATCAGGAACCTCTTCTGCGATCCTATCTACGACCTCTCTCCAGAACTCAATAGGGATCTCTTCATTGAAAGCCTCTTGGCTCATCCCATAGGCTGATCTACTTGGGATATCTCCACCGGAGCCAGGAAGAGGATACCAAAGTCTTTGAATATGTTTTTTAGCAAGGGTCATAGCAGCATCGAATCTGATGATCGGGAAGTTCTTCGCTACATGGATGATAGTCTGAATGATCTTCTCTCGAGTAGCTGGGTTCATATAATCAAGCTGAGCTGTATCATTCCAAGGCATCCCTGTACCATCATTACCATGATAGATGAAAGACTCTTTACCAGAATTGTGATCGACTCGTTTGAATGTTACTGCTGCATCTGTTTGTGAATAGTAATGGTCTTCTAGATAGATACCTACACGGCCATCCTGAGATAGGTTCTCACCATTGAATGAATATGCAGGAAATGGAGGGTGATCTGCTTGAAGGAAGAGTTCAGGGTTTTCGATCATCCAATCTGAATCTAATCCAGTATGGTTAGGTACCATATCGCTGGCAAGTCGTACCCCTCGTCGTTTACACTTATCGCTGAGATTCTGTAAAGCATCCCAACCTCCTAGGCTTTCTGCGATATCATACCCATGCAGTGAGTAGGCTGAAGCTTCTGCTTCAGGATTCCCACAGGCATTCTTGATCTTCTTCGAAGCTTCACTACGTTCCCATAAACCGATAAGCCATAAAGCAGTGAACCCTCTCTCAGCAAGAAGATCGATCTCCCGCTCAGGGATCTGATCTAGTCTCGTGATACTGTAGCCATATTCTTTCGTGAGTTGATCAAGCCAGACTAAGGTACTCTTTGCCATCATGACAACATTCGGCATCCAGTCAGAGTCTGAACTAAAAGCTTCAAACTCTTCATTCATACCGGAATAATCTACAGTATGAGAAGGACCCGGCCCCGGAGGGAATACCGGTCTATTCTCTTCCTGAATAAAATCAAGAGCTCTTAATAGTGCATTCTTGAAGGAGCCGATAAATGATTCCCAATTTGAGAGCATGAACATCAATTGTCCAGAAAGATCTTCCGGTGAGAGTCTTGCAGGTTTACAGAGAAACGTGAAGAGGTCTTCAGTCTTATCTCCGAAGCCCGGTGCCTGATTGATCGTTTCCAGCATGAAACTACAAGCCTTGTTATAGAGAGGTTCTTCTTTTAGAGTTTTAGCAGAGAACAGATCTGGAAGGCTCTTCATAAGAGCAGGGTTTTCCTGAGAGACTTCTAAAAGAAGGATCTCTTCTACCGTGAGTCTATTGATAAGATGTTCACTGATATCTGATTTATAGGGAAAGAATGAGTTGAACAGTTGGGAGACGGTATCTATCGATATCCCCTCTTCCTGATACTCCTTGAGTATATGATCTTTAATATCTAACTGTTCTTGGGATGAGAAGGCCTTGATCACATCTCTTTGAATGAGACGCATGATACCAGTTGCATATATATCGCTAGCCTTGATAGGATTACTCTTATTCTGTCTTTCCGAATTTATGACAACAGCCAACTCTTGAGCCTGATGATATAAAGCTTGGATGGTTGCTTCAGAAGAGAAGAGAATATCATGGATCTTGTACGATTTTCTTGAGTCCTGCAGGATACGCAGTTCAGTTTTTATCATGGTTCCTCCAAGTGATAAGTTGCATAAAAAGTATATCACTATTCCATGGGATAATTCTATATTGGGTAAGCTAAGATATTACAGGTTAATTGATTTAGATATCTTTTTCTGTGTCATTGGGGATTGTTTCATTGAGGCTCTGAGTAGATCAGTAGCTAGATTGATAATATAGGATAATGAGATCTCCTCATCAGGAGAGAACCTTCCAAGGACATGTGACGAGACAGAACCTCTCTGGGGTCGCCCGATCCCGATCTTCAATCTGAAGAAATCAGCATTACCAAGCTCTGCCTTGATGGATTTAAGACCATTATGACCTCCAAGCCCTCCCCCCTGCTGAAAGGTTACCGTACCAAAAGGGGTCTCTAGGTCATCATGGATAACTATGAGATCTTCACTTCCTGCTTTATAGAAGCTCAAGACCTCCCTAGCTGTCAAGCCACTCTTGTTCATGAAGGTCTGAGGCTTGCAAAGTACTGATTTCCCTGAGCTAAGTTCAAAGGTCTCACAGTAATCTGCATGAAACTTACTCTTCCAGGCAGGACTCTCTGAGAGCTCTGCTACCACAGCATGACAAATATTCCATCCGATATTGTGCCTTGTCTTAAGATATTGTTTGCCGGGGTTTCCGAGAAAAAGAAGTATTGCCATAGTATTATTATGCTTTTTGTGGGAGATGTGTCAATAAAAATGCCCATGTGAATGCACATGGGCATGGGTTACTTAAAGCTAATAGTTTCTATCTATTTCTTCGGAGTGTAATTGGTTATCTCAAGTTCACCTTCATCAGAGATATGTCCGATAAGAGTACCACCACCAGGAAGTTTTACATTGATATCTCCGTTCGGTTTTGGTTTGAGTTCAAATTTCATACCATTGAATTCACCTTTATATGAAAGGTAATCCCCGAAGAAATCAACATAGAACTCTACAGGGACTCCTTCAGCAGTGTTCAATTTAAAAGTTCCACTCCACCCATTCTTGTCATACTTGAGATCCTGTTCGACTTTCTTATCAAAACTATCTATTCCTTCTGTTCGTACGACAACTACATCATCTGATGCATAATAATAGATGATGTCTTTGAATTTGAATTTATCATTCTTCTTAATGTCCTCAGTATAGAATGCTTTATGATGATAGACATAGGGGAAAGATGATTCTTCTGCATGTTCGAAGGATTTAACATCTTTCATGAGGAAATTATTCTCTTCATCGTAGTATTTCCCATTCACATTGACGATCTCAAGAGGTTCTGAGTCTGGAAGCGCTGTCATCCTATAACTGATACCTGCCCGAACATTTCCTCTTGCATCACTATCCATTCCTAGTACTTCAGGGAAGTCTTGGATATTGTTTACTTCAGTATAGTAATCATTCTGTTCTGCATAAGCCTGATTTGGACTATCTATCATCGAATCGTCTTCATAGGAGAGGGATCGTGTGAAAGAGGAGTATTGGCCAACTAGTTCTGATCCATCTTCAATATCTTCCCAGAAATCTCCGAAGTAGTAATTAAGATCCTCATGATCACCAGCTCCATAGAGTGTACCGATATTAATTGTGTAGACAGCGTCATCGCCAACTTCAGCAGGATCAAAAGGAGAAAAATCAGGATCTACGAAGATTGCCTTTGCGTCATCCCCTTCCCATGTCTCGATGACTTCTCTATCTGACACAGATGCTTTACCATTATGTACTTTATAATAGACTCGTTCTGTCTTCCAACCCTCAGATACAAGGTCTGCATCAGAGAATTGATCTGACCAAGAAAGATCAGGGTCAGTCCCAGAGATATAATAGATCGTCTCTGTTCTGTCAATATCACTCATTTCTCCAGGTATCTTATAGAAGGTGATCATATAGTTGTCGCCAGATTCTTCCATGAGGAAGTATCGTGACTCCCCCATCCTCAGCAGCTCCTACGGTCTGTGTAAGATATATCTCATCCTCATTATTAGGTATTCTAATCTCGCTTGATACATCATCGGTGTATTTTTCCCAAGCAGCAACTGGTGACAATCCAGCAATCTGTGAATAGATATCAGCATCAACGAAATTTCGACCTTTCGTATGACTTTCAGCATATGTGAACTGCTCATCAAGGCTTTCTTTCAATCCTTTAGGATAGATGCTTTCGATGATCGCCCGATCCAAGTCTTCCCCTAATAATGATGGGTCGATGGTATTTTGCGGAATATCTACCGAGGTTGACAAGAAATCACATCCGGTAAATACAAAGATAAGAAGAATTCCCATACTAAGTAACACTAACTTTTTCATAATAATAACTCCTATTGAGTTGTATGCATGTAATGTAGACAACCCAAACATGATAGAGAGTAAACCTGTATCATAATTAAATCAAGAGTATTATAATGTTTTGGTGTTAAAACTGTGTAGTATTGCACTATTCTTTTCATGGAGCTGGATGATCGAGAAATTTCCCCGATGTATCTGAAACTTCCAATGAAAAGCAGCTGTAAGGCCTAAAAGTTCACAAGTGAGGGCCCGCAGGGAGCCACCATGTGCACAGACGAGAGTCGTAGAACCATCTTTTACTTGATATAAATGATTATCTATTAACGAGTGGACTCTGCGATGAAGTTGTTCAAGAGTCTCACCGTTCTTTGGTGCATGATGTACTTGGTCTGCGAACCAGGCAAGCTGTTCTTCAGGATATCTTTGGCTGATCTGATCATAGGTCAAGCCTTCGAATATCCCAAAGTCTATCTCACGTAATCTTCTGTCATATATAACAGGTAATCCTTGAGTGGCATCTATGAGCGGGGCAATCGACTGTCTAGCCCTGGACATTGAACTACAGAATACCTGATCGATAGAAATATCCTGAAGCTGTGAGGCTATCTGCTCTGCCCGTTCTTCTCCCTCAGTTGTAAGGCTGACATCTGACTGTCCCCCTACATATCCATTCCCATGACATTGTGCATGTCTTAATAAGATGATCTGTTTCAAAGGATTGCTCCTAGGATGATGACTGAAAGTAGCGAAAGGGTCTCACCTATTTCTATGGTAGCTCCATAACAGTCTCCTGTGAGACCTCCAAGTTTTTTTGAAAGTAGGATACCGAATAGCGTTGCGAGTAGCCAGACTATCGTAGCAGCGATGATACCAGTTATCCCTAAGAGAAAATATGATGCTGTGAGAGTATAGACAGCGCCAACGACCGGTTCGACCCATGATCCATTCGATTTGAAGAACTCTCCCATTCCACCTGGTCTTGCAGAGGAGAAGATCCTGAAATGAAAGAGTATGACCAACCTTCCGAGCATTGGTGCGACCCCTAGAGCGGCGAGAAGATCCAACTCTAACAGCATATTGATACAGGCGATCTTCAGGAGAATATGGCAGATGAGAGTCAAAGCTCCGAAAGAGCCGATCCTGCTATCTTTCATGATCTCTAGACTCTTTTCTCTATCCTTTCCACCAAAACCATCAGCAGTATCTGCAAGGCCATCAAGGTGGAGTCCTCCAGTGAAGATGATCCAAAGAATCGTAAGAAGAGTAGGGGTGAGTAGATCCAGACTCAGATAGGATAGGAGGAGAGCACAACCATACAATGCTGACCCTATGATAAGCCCAACTAATGGAAACCAGATCGAGGATCTAGCGATCTTTGTCATATCCTCATCCTGTTTAAAGGGGAAAGGTAGGATCGTCATGAACCGTAGGGCATATATGAGTTTCATTCGTTATCTCCCGGGTCCTAAGCTAAAGATCGTAAAGTGACCATCTGATTCGCTACTTGAACAGCAGCTTCACAGAGGTTCATAGCAAGCGCTGCACCAGTTCCCTCTCCGAGACGAAGCCCAAGATCGAAAAGAGGTCTCATTCCCATCTTCTCAGAGATGAGGTTATGACCTTTCTCTGCTGATTGATGTGAGAGGATCATGTACTCTTTGATCTCTGGACAGAGAGCAATGGCAATCTGAGCTGCTGCACTAGAGATGAAACCATCGACTACGATGGGAACATGTCGTGCTGCAGCTGCTAACATCGCACCTGCTATCGCTCCGATCTCAAATCCTCCGACTTTTGACAGTACATCAATAGGATCGGAAGCATCAGGAGCATTCACATCTAGAGCTTTGCGGATGAGTCGTGATTTCTTGATTCTCATCTCATCGGTAATACCCGAACCGTTCCCCGTTATTATATCGACATCAAGATCGAGTAATGTCGCAAGGATCGCAGTCGATGCGCTGGTATTTCCCAGTCCCATCTCCCCGGTACCGAGGATGTCAAGTTCTTCGATCTCCTGTACGGACTCTATACCGACTTCAAGGGATCTGATCGCCTGTTCTCTACTCATAGCAGGGCCGACAACCATATTGGCAGTACCTTTTGCGATATTACACTGTCGAATCCCCTTTGGATCGTAATCACATGCGATACCAACATCAGTTACGGTGATATTGATACCTTCGATCTTCGTGATCGCATTGATTCCTGCTCCTTCGTTGATGAAGTTCATAGTCTGTAGAGCGGTAACGATCTGAGGAGCATTCGTGACTCCTTGGGTAGCGATCCCATGATCACCAGAGAAGATAGTGATCCATTTATGTGCACATGATGGGGTCATCGTCTGTTGTGCAGCTGCGATGGTGATAGAAAGTTCTTCTAATCTTCCTAAGGATCCCACGGGTTTAGCAAGACTGTCTTGCTTCTCTCTCATCTGTACTTTGATCTTCTCATCGAGTCTAACGATATGATTAATGGTCTTTGTAAGTAATTCCATGCTGTAGGCTCCTTAATTATTTGATTTTTTGAGGTATCCCAGCAGTCATGAGATATACCTGGTCTGCATTTCGGGCAATATATTGGTGTAACAATCCACTGAGGTCCTGAAACAGTCTTCCCAGGTAGGTAGGGCTGACAAGGCCACATTCGACCTGATTGGAGATGATGAAGATCTCCGCATCGATCTCCTTGCAGGCTGAGATCAGTTGTTCTATCTCTTTCTCCACTATCTTCTGAACCGTATTCCTCTCGGCATCTTCCCCTTGATCCAATATGATATTGGTCATGAGCATCGTTAGACAGTCAAGAATGACTGCATTACAGCCGGTACTCTGGTGTGCAAGACCGGTATGCAACTCTCGACTCTTCTCCCAAGTCTTCCAAGAAGTAGGTCGACTTGCAATATGTTTCTTTACTCTATCAGCCATCTCTTCATCTAGGACTCGCGCAGTCGCTATATAGAGAACCTCCGAATTCTTCACTGAAGCCTGTACCTGTAGAGCTGAATCCTGGGCAAAGGTTGTCTTACCTGTCTTTGTCCCACCTAATACTAGGGTTATATTTCCCATAATGACTCCTGTCCTAGAATCTGAATGAGCCTGTCATTCTCTTCTAACGTTCTGGTTCCGATCCTAAAGAGATCGGGATATCCGAAAGAGCTGCAGTCCCGTACGGTGATACCGTTCTGCAGTAATCTACTATGAAAGAGTTCTGATGGTAGGATCTCTCCTTGTGAGGAGGCTCTCATCTGAGAGAGGATGATATTGCAGGTAGTAGGGTATGTTCTTAATCCGATCTCCTGCAGCCTCTCTATCAGATCCTTTGTCTCTCTTCTTAGATTCTCCCACTGTTCTCTGTAGCTATCAATACAGGAAAGGGCGGCCTCTGCAGCAGCAAGAGCTGCGCTGTTCATACTCCATTCTGGCTGGATCAGCCGAAGCGTAGCAATGATCTTCTGAGAGGCTCTGATGTATCCGATCCGTAATCCTGCTAATGAGAAATCCTTTGTTAAAGAGTGCATGAGGATGATAGAGGGTGATGAGAATCTGAATTCATGAGCTCTATCTGTCAACTGAAGGTAGGCTTCATCGATGATGAGCAGACTCCCTGAAGAAACACATGCCTCTGCGATACGTAGCATATCTTCAGCACAGATCAAGCCTCCTGTCGGGTTGTTCGGATTACACACCCAGACGAGTTTAGGACCGATCGCTCCGATAGATGTTATGAAGCTCTCGATATTCGGGAGGAAATCATCTTCTTG